>CAZVYV010000062.1:0-11905 GCA_964630985.1 uncultured Occallatibacter sp. | reverse complement strand
GTGACCATGATGTCGTAATGAAACGACCCGCGGGAATAGGTCCAGTAGAAATAGCTGCGCAGGATCTGCTTGAAACCGCGTTTGGGCTCAGCGACTGGGTTGCTCGAAGTGGACGATGCTGTCATCTCTCTTTAGTAATTCTATCCACTCCACCCATATATGGGCGAAGAGGCTCGGGAATAAGTACGGAGCCGTCGGCCTGCTGGTAGTTCTCAACAATGGCGAGCCAAGTGCGGCCCACGGCGAGACCACTGCCGTTGATTGTATGGACAAACTCGGGTTTGGCCTTTGCGCCCGGCGCCGCAGAAGGGCGGTAGCGGATGTTGGCGCGGCGCGCCTGAAAGGCGTCGAAGTTGGAGCAGGATGAGATTTCGCGATAGAGATTCTGGCCCGGCAGCCAGACTTCGAGATCGTAGGTCTTGGCAGAGGAAAAGCCCGTGTCGCCGGTGCAGAGGAGGACGCGGCGGTAAGGCAGGCCGAGGGCTTCGAGAATTTCTTCGGCATCGCGAGTGAGGCGCTCGTGCTGCGCATCGGATTCTTCTGGCCGCGTGAACTTGACTAGCTCGACCTTTTGGAATTGGTGCTGGCGGATGATTCCGCGCGTGTCCTTGCCCGCCGCGCCGGCTTCGGCGCGAAAGCATGGCGTGTAGGCGGCGAAGGAGATGGGCAGGCGGGCGTCGTCGAGGATTTCGTCACGATAGAGGTTGGTGACGGGAACTTCGGCGGTGGGGATGAGCCAGTGGTCGCTGTCTTTGTAGTCGCCGCGCGCGGCGGCATCGGCATCGGCGTCAGAACAGCGGAACAAGTCTTCGGCAAACTTGGGCAACTGGCCGGTGCCGAAAAGGGACTTGGAATTGACCATGAACGGCGGAAGCACTTCGGTATAGCCGTGCCGGCTCGTGTGCGTGTCAAGCATGAAGCCGATGAGAGCGCGCTCAAGGCGCGCGCCCGCGCCCATGTAGACGGCAAAGCGAGCGCCCGAGAGCTTGGCGGCGCGCTCGAGGTCGAGGATTCCGAGGGCTTCGCCGATTTCCCAGTGTGGTTTTGGAGTGAAGTCGAATTTTCCCTGCTCGCCCCAGGTCTTGACGGTTTTGTTGTCGGCTTCGGAGAGGCCGATGGGGACTTCGTCGCGCGTGAGGTTGGGAACGCGGGCGAGGGATTGACGGAGTTTTTCGTCGAGATCGACGGCGGTTTTGTCCAGCTCGTCGAGCTTCTCTTTTAGCGTGCGCGTCTCATCCATGACGGCGGCGGCTTCGTCGTTCTTGCCGGCCTTTTTGAGCGCGCCGACCTGCTGCGAGAGCTCGTTGCGGCGGGCTTTGCACTGCTCGGCGAGGGTGATGGCTTCGCGGCGACTACGATCGAGACCGCGGAAATCTCCGAGCAGAGCGGCGGGATCGGCACCACGCGCGCGCAACTTTTCTTCAACCAACTCCAGGTTGGAACGAACAAACCCTAAGTCGAGCATTCTGGTACCAGTTTACAGCGTTGAGTGGTCGGAGATCGTCAGTCGTATCCGGTTGGGCGTCGCGTTTAAGCACGACCGTTGAGTGACCCAAAACGGGTGACCAAGCGGCAACACGGAAACCGCATTCCTACGGACGCGAAGATCGCGAAAAGCAACCGCAGATCCTTCGGCCGCCGCGGCGACCTCAGAATGACAGGAGGTAAGAATGATGAAAGAACGTAAGAATGAGGTCAGTCTGCAGCTTTGACGCCGTTATTTGCGGGGCCGGCTTCAGTTTGCTCCGACCAGCCGGGAAGGGTCTGATCGCCGGTGATGAGGCGGGCGCTGCGCGTGAAGGTGAAGTAGGTCCAAACCCAGTTGGCCAGCACCGAAATCCGATTGCGGAAACCGATGAGAAAGAAGATGTGGATGGTGACCCATATAAACCAAGCAGGGAAACCACTCATATGCGCTTTGAAGGGCCACTCGACTTTGGCGATGGCGGACATGCGGCCGATAGTGGCCATGTCGCCTTTGTCAAAGTAGCGGAAGGGAGGGCGCGGTTTGCCGGCGAGGTCGGCGGCGATGATTTTGGCGACGTGGTCGCCCATTTGCATGGCGGGCTGGGCCACACCGGGGATTTGTTGACCGTCCTGCTCGAAGTGAGCGAGGTCGCCGAGAACGAAGACGTTGGGCAGGCCGGGCGAGTTGAGATGATCGTCGACAATGACGCATCCGCGGCGGTCGAGCGTGACATTGGGAGAAGACGAGGCAAGCATTTTTCCGAGCGGCGAAGCCTGGACGCCGGCAGCCCATAGGGTGACGGCGGTGTCGTAGCGCTTGCCGCTGGCTTCAATCCACCCAGGGCCAACACCGGTGACCTGCGAACTGGTGTGGACTTCAACGCCCAAACGCTTGAGCGTAGCCTCGGCCTTGGCGGAGAGATCTGCGGGATAGGCGGCGAGCACGCGCGGGCCACTGTCGAGCAGGACAATGCGGCTCTTGGCTGGGTCGATGTGGCGAAAATCGTGGCGCATGTAGAGCTGGGCGATGTCGCTGATGGCGCCGGCCAACTCGACGCCGGTGGGGCCGGCGCCGATGACGACGAAGTTGAGGGGCGGGTGCCAGCCCTGTTCAAGCATCTGGCGCTCGGCGAGCTCGAAGGCCAGCAGGACGCGGCGGCGAATTTCGATGGCGTCTTCAATGGATTTGAGGCCCGGCGCGAAAGGCTCCCACTGGTCGTGGCCGAAGTAGGAGTGAGTGGCGCCGGTAGCGAGCACGAGGTAGTCGTAGTCGAGACTCGCTCCGCTGGCAAGCTCGACACGACGGGTGGAGGCGTCGATGGCGACGACTTCATCCATCAACACTTCAGCGTTGCGCTGATGGCGCAGGATGGAGCGAATGGGCTCGGCGATATCGGCCGGGGAGAGCACGGCCAACGCGACTTGGTAGAGCAGCGGCTGAAATGTGTAGTGATTGCGGCGATCGACTACGGTGACATCGACAGGCAGGTGCGCGAGCCCTTTGGCCGCGTTGAGGCCGGCAAAGCCTGCGCCGACGATGACCACGCGGGGACGCCGGGCCGGCGAGGTAACGCCGGCGTGCGCGGGTGCGGGCTTATCGAGTTGCATCGCTTCGGTCACGGAATGCCTTTCCGTCGCAGATTCGGTTTCCACGCTTCTAAGTAAAAGATGCGCGAAGGCACACGAAGGTGGCAGCGAATGATTGCCGACTGAGCCGAGCGCAGTCTGCCGGCGCGGCCTGCATGGCTGAGGCTCCGAGCCTGCTGCCGTACTGTAGCATCCAGCTTATGATTTGGGGCGCATCAATTTGGGGCGCGTCGACATGGGGCGCGACGATTTGGGGAGCGACTGGGGCATGGTGGGTGGGCTTTCACGCGGTGGTGGCTGTCCTGCTATTGGCGGACTCTTACATGCCCGGCCATCGGCGCGCGTCGCGCCATGCGCAGGCGTTTGTATGGCTGGGGACGGTTGGGCTGGCGCTGGCTGCGGCAGGGTTTGCATGCTGGATAGCCATGGCGATGGGCAAGCAGACGGCGCTCGAATTCGTGGCCGGGTACACGATTGAGACCTCGCTGAGCATCGACAATCTATTCGTCTTCCTGGTGCTGTTTGAGGGATTCCGGATCAGCGCGCAGCGGCAGCACACGGCGCTGCAGTGGGGCGTTTGGGGCGCGTTTGTGCTGCGAGCAACGTTCATTGCGTTGGGCGTTACGCTGTTGCAGAAGTTCGAGTGGGTGACGTGGGGCTTCGGAGCGGTTTTGTTGTACGCGGCGTGGCGGATGGTGCGCGGCGGTTCGGCGCGGGCGGCGGTTCCGGAGTGGATCGTGCGGCTGCAGCCGGCAAAGGGATCGCTGCTTCCCGTGATTGTGGCGGTCGAAGTGACCGATCTGCTGTTCGCGACGGATTCCATTCCGGCGGTGCTTTCGGTTACGCATAATCCGTTTGTTGCGTACACGTCGAATGTGGCGGCGATCCTGGGGCTGCGCTCTCTTTACTTCGGTTTAGCGGTGATGCTCGAGCGCCTGAAGTATCTGCACTATGGGCTCGGCGCGCTACTGGCCTTTGCGGCGTTGAAGATGCTGGCGGCGAAATGGATCGATGTGCCGGTGACGCTTTCGCTGGTGATGATTGGGGTGATCCTGGCGATGTGTGCAGTGGCGTCGCTGGCGAGTGATGCAGGGGCCAGGGGATCAAGAGATCAAGGGAAGAAGGCTGCGAGTTAGCGGGCCTGTTAGTGAGCGACGTTAGCGAAGCCAGGGCGGGGCGCGACGAAGTCAATATAGCCGGAAGTCGATCTCGATCGTAATTGAAACCGGGACGGGGACTCCGTTCTTCATCGCTGGAGTAAACCGATAATGCCTGATCGCTTCGATTGCATTCAGGTCGAGGCCCATTCCAAGAGGGCGAGCGACGCGCAAGTTCGTCGGCATGCCCTGCGGGTCGACGATCAGGGAGATCAGGCAGGCGCCTTGATATTTCGCGGAGCGGGCCTGGTCAGTGAATCGGGCTTCGACGGTATGAATCGGAACCGGAGCGGAGACGGGGCCGCCAACTTTATACGGGGGGCCCTCTTTGGTTTGTTTCTCCGCTAGATCGTCAGCGAGGTGTGTTGTCGCCGGAGCGGGCTCCTGCTGCAACTCGACCTTCTGTTCCGGGGTTGACTTGAGAATGATTGCAGCGACCTTTTGGCCCTGATCATTCGACGTTTCGCGAATGCAGGTGTGCAGGGTTATCTCGTCGGAGACGGCTGTCGGCGCCGGCCGCCCATTGAGTCCGCCGGGATTGAAGCGGTCGTCTCTTGCGATTTTCAACGCCAGCTTGTCGAGATCGTTTCCGGTTGCGCGAAGAAGGTAGATTTCCTCGGGTCTGCCGTCTTCCGAAACGATCATGGAGAGTCTCGCAGTGCCGTCGACTTTCTTGCAATGACCGGAGGCGAGGTCCGTGACGTTGAGGGCGAGCAATTCGGGAGCGGTGATGCCGGAACCGGCGTAAAAGGCGGTCTTGTAGGAAAATGGAGCGGCATCCGGGAGATAGGAGTCCGGGATCACGGTGGATTGAGGGACGGTTTGCTGGGCGGCGAGGATCGCAGACGAGAGAGCCAGGACGGCGAGGGTAAGTTCGCGGGGCAAGGGAGTCTCCGATGAATGCGGGATGAGTCTAGCACCGAATCGAGTGGGCAGCGATCGATTTTCCGGGCCGCTCGGCCATTTTGAGCGAGCCCCGTCCGCCTCGATCCCGGCTGCTTCGCAGCCTTGCCCAAGGAGCGAGCGGCCCGGGGAGTCGGCGGAAAACTGCTACTGAGGGAGCACAAATTTTATCTTGATTGTGCTCTCGAATGGAGTTTCGTTTCCGTTCGTGATGGCGGGAATGTAACGCCATTTCCTTACTGCATTGACGGCATTTTCGTCCAGGCTTGGCTCGAGGCCCGTAACCACATGCACGTCCTGTGGTATGCCATGGGTGTCGACTGTGAGGCCAATGACGCACTCTCCACTGATTCGATTCTTTCGCCCGTAGCTTGAGTATTTGGGCTCGACGTAGTTGATCAGGAGGGGTGGCCTGACGTTGGCCGGTACGCTGTCGAAATGGGGAGCTTGGGGGAAGGATTTCGGCAGTGGCCCTTTTCCGGCATAAAGTCTGAAATCGACCTCGATTGTGATCATGGTTGGGACCGGAGTGGTTCCGTCTTTCATGGCGGGTTTGAATTTGTACTGCTGAATTGCTTCCATCGCCTTCTCGTCCAACCCCATCCCGAGCGGACGCACGACGCGAAGATTCTGCGGGTTGCCCTCGGCATCGACGACCAGCGATATGAGGCACACTCCTTGATATTTGGCGCGCCTCGCTTCGTCGGAGAATTCCGCGTTGACTGAGTGGAGAACCTCCGGAGGACTGATGCGGCCTCCCACCTTGTAAAGCCCCGTACGGGTGTCAGGGGCTTCGTTGGCTTGGGCCGGGGCTGTTGGGTCTGAAGGCGGAGTGGGCTGCTGGGCTGCGCCGAAGGATACGGGCAGGAGGGCAATGAGAGCGATGGTGAATTCGCGGCGCATGGAGATGCTCCAGGGATGGCGGGAAAAGTCTAGCACCGAATTGACGAAGTGAGGCGTGTTTTGGGGAGCTGAAGATCTGTGCCGCGGATTGAGCGAGCGGCGGGACGAGAATCTGGTTGATCGACTGACAACGGCGACCGGCCGCGAAGAACAGAGTTGCTGCTCTCCGCGACCGATCAAATAACTAATTGCCCATTTAATTTATTGACCATCCAGAGGGGTTAGTTACCCATCCAGAAGTTCCAGAGAGTGGACGACGCCGACTGCCCACCTACGCTGTAGATTGATTGGCCGAGGTTGCGCGCGTCGATCATGGTCGAGGCGCGGTCCCAGTGGACTTGAGGATTACCGTTGAGGTGTTGGCTGGTGTAGGTTCCGTCGTTGCCGTCGTTGGCAGCGACTTCATCGAACCAGGCCGCGTTGATGTCTCCGCCAAATGCCGCGTCCTCGCCGAATCCAAACTGGAGACCATCGTCGGGGTAGAGCATTTCAGTGCGGAAGCCGATGACGTTGTGCAAACCCTGGAAGACAGGCCACCACGGCGTGAAAGCCGCGCCGCCGTTGCCGGTGCCGCCGATTTCGTTCTGAAGGTCGTAGACCGAGGGAACGACTTCGCACGACATGATGACCCAGGTGGCCAGGCTCCCGCCGGCGGCGGAGCCAAAGCCAGGATTGCCGCCGACGCCAATCTGGTTGATATACCAGAAATCGGCGTTGTTATTTAGGGTCGTGTTCAGCCACCAGTCGCCATGCGGTTCGGTATAGGCAATGCTCACTGCGTTCATCCACTGTTTCGAGGATGGGCTGTTGACTTGCCAGTTATAGGCGGTCCACCAGATGGTGCGGTCAAACGATGGATCCGACGGCGCGAAGATGTGGCCGAAGTTCAGACCGTCGAGGAAGTTGTTGGCCATGTCGAGATAGGCGCTGCTGTTGGGCCAGTCCGCGTTGGCGAATTCGCCGACGGAGATGGGATCGCCGCCGATGCCGCCGGACATTTCCGCGGCAGGCGCGACCACATGCGCGGTGGGACTGGCGGCAGGCGAAGCCGACGTGGACGGCTTGGCGCCACCGACTGGGCCAGTGAGATCGGGGATAGGCTCCAGTGCAGCGCCCACCGGAACATAACCAGCGATCCGGACGTTGGCCGCACCCTTTTGGCCGGGAGTTAAAGTGGCGGCAAAGTGATACACCGGCTGGAGGTAATTGGCATTGCCGTCGTAGTAGGCCAGTTCGATGGTGTCGACGGTGGCGCGGCTGCCTCCTGTGGCATAAGGAGTAAGTTGGCGCACGATATCCGCCTTAACCTGCGCGGCAGTCATGACCGGCTTTATCTTGTTGCCGAGCGAAGCCGTGCGCCAGCGGCGCAACGCGCCGGTGACGGACTGATCGTTGGCAACGGCAACGAGCGCGTGTGAGCCGAGTCCATAAACCGGCATTCCGCCGGCGTAGCGAACCCCGGGCACAAGCGTCATCACGAGTTTTGGCTCGGCAGCTGCGGTCGCAGCACCGTGATCGGCAGAGCCGCCCGTCACCGGAATGGCATCAGACACGCGCAGTTCCGTCACGTCCTTGGGGATAAAGCGGACGTCGGTAAGCGCTGTTCTGGCGATGTTGACCGCGGTAACCGGATCCAGGGGCTTCGCTTTATCGGCCGCTGTCGCCAGTTCCATCAGGTTGGGTACGAAGTGAATGTCTCCACTGACCGGATCGGCAAAGACGCGAACCTGATCCTTTGGCGTCGCGCCACTGGCACCACGTGAGACGAGGGTTTTTTGTTCCAGAGTGAGCGCGGGCAGTTTAACCGCGGTGAGCTTTTCGTTCAAAAACGCCGTCGGCACGCTGGTGGGCGCAAGCTTGTAGACCTGCACTTGCGCGGGCGCAGCCGGGACATTGGCAGTGAACTCGATGGCTGCAGGCAAGGGAAGGTGAATGGGAATCGGAGTTTTTTCCGCCTGGCCGAACAGCGATGGCGGGTTAATGGGAAGAGCGACTGCGACGAGCAACAGCCCGCGGGCGATTGCCGGCAAGGTGGCAGAAACTGCAACACGATACGCACGCATAAGCGGCTCCTTTCGGATGGGACCTCCCAAGGGAGCGTCTGCAATGTAGTGGCGGGGGGAAAGGAATCGTTACAGTTTATTGCCCAGGCTTTTTAACTATCGAGGGGAAGCTTCAATTAGGGGAGGTTGTTGGGGGATATCGATCTTGCGCTCCTGGAGACGAGAGAATACACCTGTGCGTGTGAAACCTGCCACCGTTCTTGCAGACATTTGATTACTTTTGTAGGGGGCTTTCCGGAGGAGCGTTTTGCGGGGCGGGCTCGCGCCGGACGGGGATGGGAGCGGACAAGAAGGCCAGCAGAGCGAAGGTAAATTCGCGGCGCATAGGGGTTTCCGGGAGTTAGCGGGAAGCGTCTAGCGCTGAATCCGGTGAGCGGGTCTTCTATCATTGGAATCACTGTGCAGACGATACGAGTAGAGACGGCTTCGGCGAAGTACGACGTGTTTGCGGGGAGCGGGTTGCTCCAGGAGCTGGCGCCGCGGATTGAGCGCGCGGTTGGACGGCTGCCCAGGCGCGTGTTTGTGGTGACGTCGCCGGAGATTTGGGCGCTGTGGTCGAAGAAATTTCTGCGGTCGTTCGACGAGGCGCCGGTGACGCTGTTTCTCGCTCCCGGCGAACAACATAAGACGATGAAGAGCGTGGAACGGCTGCTGCGTGAGATGGTAAACGCGGGCGGCGACCGTGGATCGCTGCTGATTGCCTTTGGCGGCGGGATTGTGGGCGACGTGGGCGGATTTGTCGCCGCGACGTTTATGCGCGGGATCAATTACGTGCAGGTTCCGACAACTTTTCTGGCGCAGGTGGACTCGAGCGTGGGCGGCAAGGTGGGCGTGAACCTGCCAGAGGGCAAGAACCTTGTGGGGAATTTTCATCAGCCGCGAGCGGTGTTTGCCGATATCGGCGTGATGGGAACTCTGCCGGACCGCGAACTGCGCGCAGGATTGATGGAGAGCGTGAAGGCGGGATTCATTCGCGACCGGGCGCTGGTGCGATTTATGGAGGAGAACGCCGAGGAAATCCTGGCGCTCGAACCGAAGGCGCTGGAGCGGGTGATTGCGGCGTCGATCCGAATGAAGGCCGAGGTGGTGCGGAAAGATGAGCGCGAGGGCGGATTGCGCATGATCCTGAACCTGGGACACACGGTGGGGCACGCGCTGGAGCAGGCGACGCGGTACAAAGCGATGCTGCACGGCGAGGCTGTGGCGTGGGGGATGGTGGCGTCGCTGGCGGTGGCGCGGAGACGGGGAACGATTACCGGCGGGCAGATGGAGCGCATGGAGAAATTGATTTATCGCTACGGACCGTGGCCGAAGTTGAAGGTGACGGCCGCGAAGGTGATGGCGGCGACGGGGCGCGACAAAAAGAATGTGGGCGGCGTGAGGCGGTTCGTACTGCCGGTGGGGATTGGCGACGCCGGCGTGGTGGAGGATGTGACGGCGCAGGAGCTTGAGGCGGGAGTGAAGTACATGCTGGTGAGGGCAAGGACGGCAGGCAGGGACCAGGGATTAGGGACCAGGGATTAGAAAGCGAGTCAGCAAGTCAGCGAGTCAACAAAAGACGCGTGGGGTGAGGGTTGTGCTATCCCACCCTTGGCGCAAAGACAAGTGCGCGCCAAGGATGGGGCAACGAGCGCATTAGCCGGGCAGCGAACGCAGCGTGGGGTGAGGGGCTTGCTATCCCATCCTAAGCGTCCGCTGCGCCGGACGCTTAGGGTGGGGCACCCCCGGGATCTGCGGATGATTTGAATTTGCGTTGACAATCGGGGTGAGGCGGGCGAGTTACATTCATCTACAGGCTGCAAGTGCGGAAACGCAAAGCTCGTGCGCGGCTTCCCCAAAGCCGGATCAAATTTTCAGCGTGACTCGCGGGTGGGTGAATCTCCAGAAAGGCAACCGCAGATCCTTCGACTGCGTTTGCCGCTAGAGACGCGGCAAGCTCCGCTCAGGATGACAGATCGTATTCTGTGCGGTGATTCGAGATGGGGTAGATGTGCGGCGGTTCGAGATGATGCGATTGTCGGCAACCAATCCCGGTTTGCATTGTGCAAAGAATGGCAGATAACCGATGAGCGATCAGCCCATGTACCGGTGGCTTGAGCAGCAGGGCGAGGCTTTTGGCAATCCCGGCCATGAGCCGCGCTGGACTTCGAGCGTGAAGGATGCTGTGGTGACGGCGTATTCGGGATCGAGCCGGATATGGTTCACGTGCTCGCACGGAATCATGAACGAAATCTATTGCGCCACGATCGATCACCCGCAGACGCGGGACATGGAGTTCCTGCTGACCGACGGGGAAACGTTTGTGCACGAAGAGAAGCGCGACATGAAGACGAGCTTCTGGTACATCGATCCCGACGCGCTGGGAGTGCTTTATGTGAACCGCGATCCCGGCGGGCGCTACACCCTGACGAAGGAGATGATTGCCGATCCGCACCACGCGGTGGTGTTGCAGCGGGTCCGCCTGGAGGCGCAGGAGGATCTGATGCCGCGGCTGAAGTTGTATGCGCTCCTGGCGCCGCACCTGGATGGAGGAGGTGCGGGAAACTCGGCGCGAGCGATGGACCTGGCGGGGCACAACGTGCTGCTGGCGTGGAAGAACGGGTGGTCGCTGGTGATGACGGCGAGTTGCGGGTTCACGCGCATGAGCTGCGGGTTTGTGGGCGTAAGCGACGGCTGGCAGGACCTGATGCAACACATGAAGATGAATTGGGAGTTTGGGTCGGCGACGAACGGAAACGTGGCGGTGATGGGCGAGATCGACCTGGGTTGCGTCGACGATCTGAAAGGCGCGCAGGAAGGCGCAGCCGGCGAGGTTGTGGCGAAAGTTGAAGGCGGAATGGCGGTGCGGGAGTTCACGCTGGCGATCGGGATTGGCGAAGGGCACCATACGGCGACACAGAAGACGATGGGGGCGCTGGCGGCGCCGTTCGATGAGCAGAAGGAGCGATTCATCGAGCAGTGGCGAAGGGCTGCGCATCCCGACGAGCTGACGGCGAAGGCGCAGGATGGCGGAAAGCTGATGCGCGCCAGCCATGCGGTACTGCTGGCGCACGAGGACAAGGAGTTCTCGGGGGCGTTTGTCGCGTCGGCATCGATTCCGTGGGGACAGGTAAAGGGCGACGACGATCTGGGCGGGTATCACCTGGTGTGGACACGCGACATGGTGCAGACGGCGACAGCATTGCTGGCGTGCGGCAGGGCGGAGACGGCGCGGCGGGCGCTGGTGTATCTGGCGTGCACGCAGCAGGTGGATGGAGGGTTCGCACAGAATTTCTGGATCGACGGACGGCCATACTGGAGCGGCAAGCAACTGGACGAGGTGGCGTTTCCGATCATCCTGGCATGGCGGCTGTGGAAGGCGGGCGGTCTGGGCGAGCTGCACATGTTTCCGTTTGTGGAACGGGCCGCGGGGTGCCTCGTGCGGCAAGCGCCGATTACGCACCAGGAGCGATGGGAAGAGAATGCGGGGTATTCGCCTTCGACGCTGGCGGCGGTGATTGGGGGATTGATTTGCGCGGCGGAGATGGCGCGGGCGCATGAGTCGGAGGGGCTGGGCGAGTTTCTGGAGGAGTTCGCCGACTGGATCGAGGGGCATCTTGAAGACTGGACGGTGACGAACAACGGAGTGCTGCTTCCGGAGGTGAAGCGGCACTATATGCGGATCAGGCCGCCGGAGTGCGGAGAGGCGTATGCGCACGAAAGCTGCGGAAAGGAACTGATCCATCTCGAGAACCGGCCGCCGGGAACGCAGACGGAGTTTGAGGCGCGCGAGATTATCGATGCGGGATTTCTGGAACTGGTGCGGTACGGCGTGCGCCGGGCGGA
>CAZVYV010000061.1:0-11939 GCA_964630985.1 uncultured Occallatibacter sp. | reverse complement strand
GGACGCTTGCGCGTGGTGCTGGCCAGCAGAATGGCCACGATGGATGCGGACCAGGCCCGGCTGGAGCAGGAGAACGCGTCGCTGACGGAGCGCATCCACGGTTCAGTGGGAGCAGTGACCCAGCGCGAAGCGAGCCAGCATAGCCTGACCGAACGCGGATATGCGCTGGACCGCGAGGGCGAGGCGGCGCGGACTCAAGCCAGCGAAGCTGCGGTTGAATTGGAGCGGGGCAAAGCGCGCGAGCGCAGCAACACGGAGCGCGTAAGCGAGTTGGAGGCGCGAATTGCGGCGTCGGGCGCGGAACTTGAGCAGACGCGGTTGCAGATGGCCAGCATCGAAGAGGAGCGCGCGCAACAAAAGAGTTTTCTCGAGACTGCGGCCGGCGAAGCGCACCAGTTTCGCGAAAAAGTTGAAGCACGGCAGCACGAGGCGCGCGCCGCGGCGGAGGAAGTCTACAGTGCGGAGCGCGACCTGGAGGCAGGGCGACGCAACGCCATGCACTTGCTGACGCTCGCCGCCAACGCACGGAATTCAATTGTGCAGGGCGAAGAAAGCCTTTTCGCACTGGAGCGCGAGGCGGAGCGTTTGGAAAGCGAGATGGGCCAGGCGCACATCGAGCAGGAAAACCTTAGCGTCCAAAGTTCGGAGTCGCGGCAGCGTTTTGGCGCCTCAGACACGGCAGTGAAGCGGCTTGAAGAAGAAATCGCCGTCCTGCGCGAATCTGCGCAAAGCAAGCGGACCGATGAAAGCGCGCGCCGCGCTCAGGCCAACCAGCTGCGCGGCGAACAGGCTGCGCTGGCAGGAAGGCGCGATTCACTCAACGCGCTGATCCGCAATCATGGCTACGCCACCGACACTGTGCGCCGGCTGCTTAAGCCGGGCGCGCTGGGGCCGTCGGCCTCGCCCGTAGGCACACTCGCGGACTTTGTTGAAGTGAGCGGCGAGCATGAAGGCGTAGTCGACGAATTCCTGCGCGAAGAGCTCAACTACGTGGTCGTCGAAAGCTGGGGCGCGGCAGAAGAAGGCGTGCGCGTGCTCAAAACCAGCGACGGGCGCGCCACGTTCCTTGTGCACTCCGACGCGCAAGGCGTGCTCTTCGATACCGGCGAGGGGCCGGTGAACGAACCGGGTCTGACCCCGCTTCGCGATGCAATCAAAGTGCTGAACGGGTTCGGACGCTCGCTCGAGTCTCTTCTGCCCAAGCTGCGGCACGGCTATCTGGCTGACAACGCCATTGAGGCGCAGCGCCTGGCATTACGCTACACGCACGCCTATTTCCTCACGCCGGAGGGCGAGTGCTTTCATCGCTCGACGGTCACTGGCGGCAAGCCGGCGAGCGAAGGGCCGCTGGCGCTCAAACGCGAGCTGCGTGAGACCGAAGGCAGGCTTGCAAAGCTCGATTCGGAGTTGACCGAGGCCGAGAAAGAGGCCGAAGCGCTTACGCAAGCCATCGAAGAGCTGACGGCGCAACTGGAGTCGCGCGGTGAGGAGCGGCGGCACGCCGAGAGCGAGGCAGCCAACCTGGGCGCGGCTCTCAGACAGATGGAGGCCGAGGAACAGCGCATCGAGCGCCGCATGCAGGAGTGGCAAGCCCAGGCGGCTCGCAACAAAGAAGCGCGGGAGGCCAAGCGGCAATCGATTGCAGAGAAGCGCGGCGAAGCCTCGCGGCTTGAGGCTGAGCATGCACAGGCCGAAAGCAGCCAGGATGCCCAGCAGGCGCAGTTGGAAATTCTGCGGCAGAAGCGCGAGCTGTTGCAACAAGAAGCGGCGCAGATGACCGCCGAGCTTGCCGGCCTCGAAGAACGGCGTCGCGGAGCCGAGGCAGCCTTCCAGCGCATCGACCGGCTGTTCACCGATCTTGAGCGGCGGGTCCAATCGATCGAACAGCAGCGCGCTGCGGCGACAGCAGAGCGCGAGCAGCGCATCAACGAAAACACCGACCTCGCGAAGAGCCTGGCGGAATTGGCGCTGGCACAGACGAGAGCGCTGTCGACGGCGCAATCCATCGCCGAGCAGGCGCAGGCGCTGCGGCAGCAGTTGGCCGAACTTGAGTCCGAGCTCAAGAGCGAGCGTGCGGCGCTGGATCAACTGCGTGAGGATCGCGCCGCGCTTTCGAGCGAATTGGCCAAGCTGCGCTCCGACCTGGAGCACCTGGAGGCGAGCTGCCTTGCCGAAGTGAACGTGGAAGCCCAAGTGCTGCGCGACGACGTGGCAATTGCGCGTCTCGCCGGTGATGAACTCACAGCCGAGGAAGAAACCTGCCGCACCCTGCGCGAGCGGCTGGAGCAGATGGGCCCCGTGAACATGATGGCCCTCGATGAGTACAAAGAAACGGCCGAGCGTCACAGTTTTCTGACCACGCAGCGCCAGGACCTGATCGAGTCGATCGAAAACACGCAGGAGACGATCAAGGAGATCGATCAGATCTCGCGCACCAAGTTCGACGAAGCGCTGACCAGCATCAACGAGAATTTCGGGCGCGTTTTTGCGCGGCTCTTCCAGGGCGGTCAGGCATTCCTGCGCGTCAGCGACGAAGGAAATCTGGACGAGAGCGGGCTCGACATCGTGGTTTCGCCGCCGGGCAAGAAGCTCCAGAATGTGCTGCTGCTTTCCGGCGGCGAAAAGGCGCTGACGGCTTTGGCACTGCTGGTCGGCATCTTCCAGTTCCGGCCCAGCCCATTCTGCGTGCTCGACGAAGTGGACGCAGCGCTCGACGAAACGAACGTGGGCCGTTTCTCCGACCTGCTCGAATCGCTGAGCCGCGACACGCAGTTCCTCATCGTGACGCACTCGAAACGTATGATGCAGGCCGCCGACATGATTTATGGCGTCACGATGCAGGAGCCGGGCGTGTCGAAGGTGGTGAGCGTGCGGCTGGGGCATCAGCGCGAGGCGCAGCGGGCGACGGCGTGAGAGAAGCAGCCAACAGCCGGTAGCTTGTAGTCGATAGCCGGAAACCAGCTACAGGCTAACGGCTACAAGCTTTGCTGCTGGCAGATCGAAGCATTTCCGAGGACATCGTGCCAGGCAAGCTCGAAATGATTGTCGGGCCCATGCGGAGCAACAAGACCGCGGAGTTGCTGCGCAGGATTGAAACCCGCCGCGAGTACGCCAAGCAATATGTGATGTTGCTGAAGCCTAGCGCGGACACTAAGGCCGCTGCCGGGGTGGTCGAAAGCCGTAACCGCAACGGCTGCGGAAAAATGGAGGCGGTCGAGTTCCCTTCCGCCGATCCCTGGACCGTGCTGCCGGTGATTCGGGCGACGGAGCAGCGGATCGGCAAGCGCGTCGAGTGCATCGCCCTCGACGAGGGTCAATTCGTACATGATCTCTTTTTGTTCACCAAGCGCCTGCTCGACTCCGGGCACGACGTCATGGTCTCGGGCCTCGAACTCGACTTTCGCGGCATGCCCTTCGGCGAGATGCTCGAACTTTCGTGGCTGGTGCGCACCTACGCAGGCAACGTGACCGAGTTGGTGGCGTATTGCAGTTGCGGAGCCAAGGCCTTGTATCCACAGCGAATGATCGATGGAAAGCCGGCCGACTACTCCAGCCCAATCATCATGGCAGGAGACAACTACGAGCCGCGCTGCGAGGAGCATTTCGTGCTGCCGGGAAGACCGCATTGAACGACAGTTCGCAGCTCCCGGTTCGCAGGGAGAGTCGGGCACATGCCGGCGTTTGGGAGGGCCGTTACGGACAAAAAATTCGCCCCCGAAGGATAACTTCTCTTCGGAGGCGCTTGTAGATCTATGTAAACAAGATAAAGACGGGGACCAGTAGCCGGCACTGGAGGTCGGTAGCACGCGGCTACTGGTGATCCCTGTACTAAACGAAGCTAGCCGCGGCTTCCCCTTTCCACTGCCTGCCTCGTGTCGCCCGGCTCAAAGAAGGCTTTCGTACACGCCTTCCGAACCATGTTGACAACCGAAGTGTCTCCTAAGTGCGGCGGACGGTCCGTGACCGCCGTCACAGGGGTTTGTGTCTAGTCAAAATCAAGCAGGATCGTGGTCGTTACCGGACTGCATCGAACCCAGTTGATGAGATTGCGGCGGTTTGAGACAAGCGGAAATTGAATGCATGTGCGCCCTCAGTTTGGCAGCACATGCTGGAATCATTGACAAAGCGTGTCGCGCGCTGGAGAATCGGAAATTCAGCCCCTCGAGAAAGAATCCCAATGGCAGCACTCCTGACAACCAACCTTGGTGCCACTCCTCTGCTTGGCCGCGGCAAGGTGCGCGACCTTTATGCAATCGACGGCGCGCTTCTGCTGGTGGCGACGGACCGTATCTCGGCGTTCGATCACGTGCTGGGCTCCGGGATTCCGGACAAGGGCAAGATTCTCACGCAGATTTCGCTTTTCTGGTTCGACCTGCTCAAGAACCTGGTTCCCAATCACGTGATCACCGCGAATGTCGAGGAGTACCCACTGGCTCTCCGACCGTATAGCGACCAACTAGAGGGGCGCTCGATGCTGGTCAAGCGCGCCGAGATGTTTCCCGTGGAATGCGTGGCCCGCGGATATCTGGCCGGATCAGGCTGGAAAGAGTACCAGGCGTCGAAAACTGTGTGCGGCATTGTGCTTCCCCCCGATTTGAAGAACGGATCTCGGCTGCCGGAGCCGATTTTTACGCCGGCTACGAAGAGCCAGGACGGCGCGCACGACGAAAACATTTCTTTTGCGGTGATGGAAAAACTGTTGGGCGCCGGCCAAGCGGCCGATCTGCGAAGGCTGACGCTCGCAATCTACCAGCGAGCCGCCGGGCATGCGGAGTCATGCGGGCTGATCCTGGCCGACACGAAATTCGAGTTTGGCAAAACCTCCGAAGGGGTTATCCTTGCCGATGAGGTCCTCACACCGGATTCATCGCGTTTCTGGGACGGCAAGACATGGAAGCCCGGGGGCGCGCAGCCTTCGTTTGACAAGCAGTTTGTGCGCGACTACCTAGAAGAAATTGGCTGGAACAAGCAGGCACCGGCTCCGAGTCTCCCGGGGCAAGTTGTCGAAAAGACACGGGACAAGTATCTTGAGGCATTCCGGCGCTTGACCGGGCGGGAGATGGACAAGTAGGGTTTGTTGACGGGCCCTGTACAGGATTCGGAGCGGAATATGACTTGGGCTGATTGGGTCATTCTGGCGGTGCTCGCGGGAGCGACCTTAGCTGGACTTGCGCAGGGGTTCTTTCGCACGGCCTGCTCACTGGCGGGGTTGATCCTTGGGCTTACGCTGGCTGCGTGGAACTACCAGCGAGTCGGGTCTCTGTTCAAGCCGATCTTCAGGGCTGACGCGGTAGCCAACACAGTGGCGTTCCTGCTGATTGCGCTGCTGGTCATGGGGGCCGCAAACCTGATTGGCGGCATGATCGGGAAGTTCGCCGATAAGCTGGGCCTCGGATGTCTGGATGGCTTGGCTGGAGCAATCCTTGGATTTATTCAGGGAGTGTTCCTTGTGATGATCAGCATCCTGGTCATCGTGGCCTTCTACCCTGGGCAGGCGTGGTTAAATGAGGCCAAGTTACCGAAATTGTTTTTCGGGTCGCTCCACATGAGCGAGAAGGTGACCCCCGGCGACCTGGGCGATCGCGTGCGCAAGGGCCTGATGCTTTTGGAACACGAATCGCCGGAGTGGATGCACCCCCACGGCACGAGCTGAGAAATTGTGCTGCGCGAAGGCCGCGGGACGGGTTAGACTGATTGTTCGTATTTGGCAAGAGGGACGAGTGAAACGAGAACTGGAAAGCCTGGTGACGCAAATGCACTCGAGCGGAATCCGCTACGAAGAGGCGGTGCGCGAGTTCAAGCGGCAGTACCTGCGCGAGGTGCTGGTGGCGCACCGTGGAAACCAGTGCAAGGCGGCCGAGGAACTGGGAATGCATCGCAACACGCTGAGCCGCGCGATGGCGGAGCTGGGACTGGATCTGACCGAAGTCCGTGCCGAACTCAAGCGTCCGCCTCGGAGCGAACGTCCTGTATACGGAGCGTATCGCCAGGGCTACCGCCAGGGCTGAAATCTCGCCCCCGCATCATGCAGAAAATACAACAGAAGAGCGAAGCCCGAGTCGAGATCGAGTCCGATTTCGTGTGGGACGGCCAGGAAGCGTATCTGTTCGACATCGACGGAACGCTGATGCGCAGCCGTGACCGGGTACATTATGAATCGGTGGCCGCGAGCGTGCATCGGGTAACGGGATTCGAGATCACGCTGGCCGGGGTTCTGATCCATGGCAGCACGGACACCGCTATTCTGCGCGAGGCATGCCGCCAGGCGGGAATCCCCGACGACGTTCTGGAGGGCCACTACGACGCTATTCTTGAGGCGATGCGGGATTCCGTCGCGGAAAGACGCCATGAGCTTGACCCTGAACTCACTCCGGGGATCGAAGAGGTTCTTCGGCATCTGGCGCAAAAGGGCGCGCTGCTTGGCGTGGCTTCAGGCAACCTCGAGGCTATCGGCTGGATCAAGATTGAGAAAGCCGGCCTCCGCGAGTGGTTCCGCTTCGGCGGCTTCAGCGACCACTTTCCAATCCGCGCCGAGTTAATCGGCCATGCGGCGCAAATGGCCAGGGAACTGGCGGGCAAAGGGGCGCGAATTTGCGTCGTGGGCGACACCCCGCGGGACATCGAAGCGGCGCGCGCCAATTTTCTTTCCGTCATCGCCGTGGCCACGGGAAAATATAGCTTTGACGAGTTGTTGCACTCCCAGCCGGAAGCGTGCGTTTCCTCGCTCAAGGATTTGCTGGCCATGGCTCCGAGCACAAAATGACAATGCAGCCAGAAACGATCGAGGGGTGTGAACGGGCCGAGGCCCGGGGTGGACGGACGCGCGCGACAGCGGCGCTCTGCTGCGCGCTGCTGGTTCTCGCTGCCGGAGCGGGCGTCCTTCAAGCACAATCGGAGAATCCCGCGCCTCAAGCAGCACCTGGCACAACGAGCAGTCACGGCGCTTCTACCGGCACGGGCGCCATCGGCAGCCCGGACTCGCCGTCCGCTCAGGCGCCGGCAGAGAGCGAGATTCCCGCGCCGTCCAAAACCAAAGAGCCGCGCAGCAGCGATCAGAGGCGGGCGGAAAAACTCTATCTGGAATCGACCAAGCTGTTTCTGAACCGACAGTTTGACCAGGCGATGCAGGGATTTGATCGCGCCGCGGCACTCGACCCCTCAAACGCCAACTACCACTTGGCGGCCCTTGTGGCAAAAGGCCACGAAGTGACCGCGCTCATTCAGGAGGCAGCCAAGGACCGGTTGTTGAGCAATGAAGTCGATGCGCGCGCCGCCCTCTCGCGCGCTCTCGCACTTGATCCCACAAACTTCGAGGCCAGCCAGCATCTCGACGAGCTCGCCGATGAAACAGTCCGTGCTCAGCCCAAGTCGCTCTACGGGCAGGCAGCGAGCGAGATCGCCGGCGCGGAGACGATCCTTGCGGCGCCGGCAAACCAAAGCTTTCATCTGCACAACGATCAGCGTCAGGTCATTGACCAGGTGTTCAAGGCATACGGGGTCAAAGCCATGCTCGACGACAGCGTGCAGCCGACCCAGATTCGCCTGGACCTGGATGATGTGAACTTCGCTGACGCGACGCGCATTCTGGAAATGGCGACGCACACCTTCTACGTGCCGCTGGACGCACATCAAGTCCTTGTAGCCGACGATACGCGCGATAAGCGGGGGAAGTTGATGCCTCAGGAGTCGGAAACGGTTTATCTGTCGGGCTTGAGTGCCGATGAAATGACCGAAGTTTTAACTCTGGCGAAAGAGGTGTTTCAAGCGCAACAAGCTCAGCTTTCGCAGTCGCAGCATAGCCTGACCCTGCGCGCGCCTGCTTCGACGCTGGATGCATTCAACGCCACCATGAGGAGCTTGATTGAAGGACGCAGCCAGGTGCTCATAGACGTACGCATGATTCAGGTGGCGCATACGAGCACGCGCAATACCGGGACACAGTTGCCGCAGAGCATTTCGGCATTCAATGTCGCTGCCGAGGAGCAGTCGCTGTTGAGCCAGAACGCAAGCCTGGTCCAGCAGATTATCTCGTCGGGGCTGGCCGCGGCGAATGATCCGCTGGCCATCCTGGGCATCCTCATCGCTTCCGGTCAGGTATCGAGCCCATTGCTCACCAGCGGATTTGCCTTGTTCGGCGGTGGACTGACGGAATCCGCTCTGGTGCCCGGCGCGGCGACGTTCAACCTGAGCCTGAATACCTCCGATTCGCGGGAGCTCGACCAGATTGAGCTGCGCATGGAGGACGGTCAGGACGAGACGGTCAAGGAGGGAGAAAGGTATCCCATTCAAACGGCTTCGTACGGGAACCTCTCGTCCAACATCCCAAAAATCCCCGGATTGACGGGAGCGGGAAGTTCAAGCGCCTTGTCATCGCTTCTGTCATCGCTGACTTCAGCGGTACCGACTGTTCCGATGGTGCAGTATCAGGATTTGGGATTGAACCTGAAGGTGAATCCCAGGGTATTGCGCGATGGCGACGTTGCGCTGGCCATCGACCTCAAGCTCGATGCGCTGGCGGGGTCCTCGGTCGATGGAAACCCAATACTGGATAATCGGGCATACTCCGGGGTGGTCACGCTAAGAGCGGGCGAGGCCGCAGTGGTGGCTACGGAGATGGACAAGTCGCAGAGCCTGGCGATCAGCGGAACGCCGGGCATCAGCGAAATCCCGGGGCTGAACGACGTATCCAGCAAGGATTTGCAGCGGAACTACGCGACATTGGTGATCGTCATGACGCCCCATGTGATCCGCGGAACACAAGCGGCGGGACACACCGCGATGATGCGTGTGGAACGGGGCACGCAGTAAGTACCGCTTCGCAATCGCCGGCCTTGATTTATAGTCCGCTCCTCCTCAACTCAAACCGCACTTGAAACTTTCAACCCGCTTCCAGCCGTCTTCTCAGAAGCGCCGCGGGTTGGTACCATAGCGCATCGGCCCCCCACCGGCTGGTTCCCCTGCCAGCTCATTCATTCGCATTCACTCAGAGTTTGAACAGGACTTGTTTCTTGCTGCTGGTGCTCATTTCTTAACACCACAAGAATCGAGTGCCTGCGCCACGAGCAAGTCTCACTGGAGGGAATCGATGTACGCGATGAAAGTTGCGCGTTTTGCCGGATTCGACAGTGCTTTATTCAAAGGATCTCCTGAGCCACGCGCGTGGAACCAGACTGCCGCCGTCTTCGCTGGACTCACGATCCTTTTCGCAAGATGGGCTGCAGCCCAGGCGCCGCCGCCGCCGGTGCTCAATTCACCCTACGTTTGCGCCAACGGGATCACCTACACCGTAACAACGTGTAAGCCGTACCGCGCGGACCAATGGTGCGAGACGGTTGAAAAGCAAAACGGTAACGTCGTAACGACGATGGACAGCGCATGGTCACAGATGACCGGCAGGCTGAAGGGATGCACCGTCACACCAACACCCGCGAGCCCGGCCCCGCCGAGCACTCCATCCGCCGCAAACACGCAGCAGACCTTCAATCCGGCGTACCTGAAAGAATTCCCAACCGTAGATCAAATCATGGCGCAAGTGAAGGGTTCGAGCGCACAGGACACGGCGAATCGCCAGCTGAGCGCCTTGCATGAGTTTGGACAATTGATTGGGGCGCTGGCGGGACCGCGCCTGCAGGCAAACCAGATGACGCCGGACGAAGTGCGCATGCTGACAACCTATTTCAACGCATACAACAGTTTCGCCAAGTCGGCGGCTAATCCTCAAGATTCTTATGTTGGACAAGTCAATTTCACCGCCTATTTATTTCAGACGTTTCCCATGCCCGACATCCAAAAACTGTGGGAAGCGTCCCTGAATCAGTCTCCGGGTCAACAACAGCCGGGCACGACGCCGCTGGCGCCAACCACCGATCCCGGCACGTTGGCCGCGCGCCGCTGCGTGGAGCTGGGCGGCAGCATGACCCAGTGCACCGGCACCGCCTTGAGCGTGGGCTTACAGAGTTTGATCGGCCTGAGCCCTGGCGCATTGACAGGTTCCGGAGCAACGGGCCTTGTCATGTACGGCGTCTACAACGCGGGCAGCGGGCTTCACTTCACATTTGGCGATGGCAGCGTGGATATCGCCGGCTGCGGCCAGATGGTGCGCGGCGGTCACAATTATTCCGTTCAACCGTCAGAGAGCCAATACCAGATCAAAATCGACAACCAGCCTCAGCCGCTCGTCGTGACTCTGGGGGCTGACGGCAAGATTGCGGCTCCCGCCGTTCAGCAAATCACGGGACAGAAAATCGTCGGCTATTTCGTCGAGACAAATCGCAAAACCGGAGCCAGCACAAAAACACCGAATTATGGCCCCGATACGGAGAGCTGCAAGATCGGCACACTCACGCCGGGTCCGGCAACTGCTCCCGATCAGGGACTCATGAGCGATCTCACAAGCGCTTTGAGCCTCATGCCATCGCTCTTCGGCGGAACTCCCGACAGTTCTGCTTCTGCACAAAATCTCATTGCTCCCGGGCCGCGCTTTGTGGGCACGTATACCAGCGCAGGAGGATTGAAGATTCAGTTTTCGGACGCTGCCGCCGTGATCGACTGCGCGCAAGCTCACGTGATGGCGCTATACGACGTGACGAATCAAGGCGGCGCAGCAACGATCGTCGTGAAGAATGGAAGCTCGCCATTGGGCCTGATTTTTCAGGCGAACGGTATTCTGACCGGAACGGGCACGACCACGATCAACGGAAAGCTGATGACCGCGCTCGACGGCGATGGCAACCCCATTCTGACTCCGACCAGCGCCAGCTGCGCCGTGGGAACATTGACCGCGGCAAAATAGGCGGCGCTAAAACCGAAAGGGCCCAGCACCCTCCACGCCAGCCGGCGCAAAGAATGCTGGGCCTTTTTCCGGCGGTTATTGAGTTACGCCGTCAGCCTTCGCTTGGTAGTCAATGATCTTCTTCAGCAAGTCATAGGGAACGGCGGCAACGGGAATAGCGCGGCCGTTAATCATGAGTGTGGGCACTTCGGCGACGCCCAGGTCCTTTGCCAATTGGATGGAGGCATCGACATCAGCCTTCGCCTCAGGAGTGGTGGCGCAAGCCGAAACCTTGGCAGGATCGAGGCCGGCCTTGGTCACAGCGCTGTTGAGCGTGAGCGTAGCGCCATCGGGAGTGGCCAGGCCATCCTGGCCATCAAAAACCGCGGCCGCGTATTGAAAAAAGGCTGAGCTGCCACCCTGTTTCGACACGCAGACGCCGTACTCGGCCGCGTTCAAAGCCTGCGGATGGAGTGAGGCAATAGGAAAATTCTCAAAGACAATCCGCGCCTTGGGATAATCCGTCGCCAGCTTTTCCATGTTGGCTTGGGCCTCTTTGCAGTGCGGACATTGGAAATCGGCAAACTCGACTAATTCAAGATCCTTCGAAGCGGCTCCGCGGTAGGGGCCGTTGGCGTGCTGCTGCAACTGCTGCCGGGTATCGGCGAAGGGATTCACGCTGAAGGCGACGACGTCTTCACCGATGATGATGTGCTTGCCATCCGGAAGAGCGAAGAAAGAGAGGACCTGGGGCTTTTGCTTGCCCGTCTTGTCGCCGATCAGAACAATCACCTTGCTGACACCGTCAGAGGGCGTTTTGAGAATGGCCTGCACCTGCCACATGCGGTCCACGTCGTAGCCCCAGTTGGCCTGAAGAAATCCGTTCACGACGTCCGCAGTCGGAGCTGGAGCAGTGAAGTTCGCGGGATCGGGTTTGGGAAATACCGGAGGGCCTGACGGAGCCGGAGCGGCGGGAGGAGCCTCAAGCTGCGGGCCCGCTGGAGCCGCGTCTGAGGGCTGCTGAGTGGGCGCCGAGGGCTCGGACGTGGTATCCGGCGCGGGTGGTACCTGCTGCTGGGCAACGGCTTGTAGTGCGGGAACGAATAAGGCTATCAGCGCCGCGGCGCCGATGAATCGGGATGACAGACGGATCAAGCTTCTCTCCTTC
>CAZVYV010000060.1:9165-11989 GCA_964630985.1 uncultured Occallatibacter sp. | reverse complement strand
CTGCTTGGCGCGATGCAGAAGAACCCGCAAGTATTCCCGTTCTACGCCGAACTCCAGGCACACCTCATCACGATCGCGCTCGTCGAGAAAGACCGCCTTCAGCAAAGAACGGTCCCGCTTTGGCAGGCGCATCAGGATCGCCCGGACTTTTTCCTTGATTTGCCGGGCAGATACGATGTCCAGCGCATCCGCGCCAGTTGCGGCCGGCTCCGGCGCACCCTCCGCATCGAGTGACTCGCTGCGGCTCGCGGAACGGTAGTGCTCAAACAGAACATGATTACAACAATTGTTTACGAAGGCGCCGAGGCTTTCTGGCTGGCGCAAACCACCATCCCTGCGCAGAACCTGAAGGACCCTGGCAAAGGTTTCCTGGCATACATCGTCAATGGCGTGGGAAGACTGAAGTCGCGAGCGAAGCTTGAGTTTAAGCAGCGTGGTGAAATACGCAACAAAATGATCCTGCGTCTGGAAGTCGCCTGCGCAAAGATCTTCAACGTATTTCGCATCAAACGAATGGAATTGCAAGGTTCGCCCCGCCATCGGAAGAGACGGGTATAGTATCTCAGCCGGTGTCGGCGATTGAAAGCATACAAGCCGGGGGGATTTGGCGTGACTCCGGCACTTTCTGGGCGAGCCGCGAAGCGCGTCGCGTGGATGGGCTGTGTTCATGATGCAACCCCGAATAGTCCGCTTGCCAGCAAGTAAAACGCGTCTCTTGGGTCGACCTGCTGCACCGGTTGGACGGGAGTGAACCTGTACAGCCTTCTTGTAACGGTTCCGCTCACAGCGATCTCGAGGCGTCCGAGGTACTCAACGCTTACACGGTAATCCGGTTCTGGCTCGTCGCATTTGAAATGAGCCTGCAGCCGTTGGCTACTCATCCGGGTCGCCTTCGAGTTCATGAGCGGGCACATTCCCTGCGGAGAAAGCATACTGAGTCCTTTTCGAGAGCTTTTCAAAAAGCCTGGTACCCGCGGAGAACAGTTGCCCGCTGAATAACAAGCCGATCCAGCCTCTCGTCAGCCAGATTGCAATGAGTAGTGACATCCAAAGGCTTAAGCAAAAAATCAGATTCGACGCGTAGACCGCTGCCCCAGTGCGGCGCTGCTCGGCCAAACGAAAAATTGGACTTGGGGACATTCGGTGTTTCGCCTCGACCCAATGCAGTAGCCACGTTGTCTTGACCGGCAGGTTCGTTGCCGCGACGGTGACAATCGTCTTCATCTCAATTCCAGTTCTTTGGCTTCCTGGGCGCGGACGGAACCCGTCCCGAAGGATGAGTCCCGCCCGCTTTGGGGGAGGACACCAGACTGGAGTTTGTCGGTTTCTGAGCGCCAATACGGATGCGGCCAAGGCTTCCGCTCCGTACCGGCTTTGGCGACCCAGCAGCGTGAAGCTCTGGCCGCAATCAATTGATTTTTGGACGAGCTGTCTCTGTGCATGAATCGCCATCCAGACATCGCCAACGCACCGCTTGATCAGTAAAGTGGCCGCGCCTGCGAAAGGTTCATTTTCAGCGCCCTTTTCTGGGCTCGATGGGTAGTGCAGCTACCGAAGCGATCGTTTCAAGCTTTTTGAACAAATTTTGACCGCAGTGGCGCACGGCGATGGCCTCGGAAAAAATCTTGGCATCCCATTGAAACGATCGCCCCCGAATCATCACTATTCGACATATCGGTAGTGAAGCCGCCTGGTGAATGCTTTCGCCGTAAATTTATGGTTTCGTTGCTTCCCTGAGTCGTTTTCATCTACCCGGCCATAAATCAAGCCAATTTTCTTCTGAAACAAAGCTCGCCTCGCAGCTTTGTCTCAGATTTCGCGCATCCTCAAGCAATCGTCCGATTCCGCACCAAAGCCGGTTTCGCACACCACGAATGGGAGAAAACGCCATGTCTGCTGCTCATGCATTCGTTTCAATGGACCCGCCCGCTTCGCTCGGTCGCCTTCCTCTGTCGGACGCAATTCGCGGACTGGCCGGAATGGCCGACGACTCCACGCATACTGACGAGGTCAACGACGGGCAGAGTCAGCCCTCGGTGGCTGTATTGGTTGACACTGAAGTTGACGGTGCACGATATCTTCTGGTGCGGATGCCAAAGCTGGAACGCGAGGACCGCGAGCACGCCCTCAGCCAGCGATCGCACCGCAACTCCGCAGATGGTCAGTCAAGCGAACGCCGCAATCGATTCGGAGATCTTCGACGCGTTCTTGTTGCCGAAGGCGATAGCGACACGCGGCTTCGTCTGCTTCATCTACTTCGCGAATGGGGATTCAGCGTTGTTGGAACGACAGACGGAATCGAAGCGCTCGGCGTCGTCGAACTCCAACAGCGGCCCGATTTCTTTTTCATCAACCGCTCCCTGGCAGGTATGAACGGCATCGAGTTGTGCCGGCGCATCTGCGACCGTTTCAGCGAGAATTCTCCCTATATCGTCATGATGGGCAAGCCGACCGGCCGTCAGGACGTCGTTGAGTCTCTGGAATCCGGGGCAGCCGAGTACCTGACCACACCTTTTGACGAACAGGAGTTGAGAGCGCGCCTGATCGTTGCGGTTCGCACGCTCGATCGCCACGACAACTTGATCAATTCACGCGAGCAGTTTCGTGACCAGGCGACCAGAGATGCACTTACCGGAGTCTGGAATCGAAGAGGAATTCTTGAGATTCTGGAGCGGGAGCTGGATCGCGCCGAACACAATGGCCGATCACTGGGAATCCTGATGCTCGATCTCGACCATTTCAAAAACGTCAACGATGCTCATGGCCACTTGGCTGGCGATCTGGTTTTGCAGGGCACAGCTCGTCGACTATGCCGAAAATTGCG
>CAZVYV010000060.1:0-9065 GCA_964630985.1 uncultured Occallatibacter sp. | reverse complement strand
GGGCCGAACACTTGGGTTCGTATCAGGTGTTCATACGCGGACCCTGGAATAGCGATCATAAAACCGCCCCAGTTCAATGGGGCAAACGTGGCCGCAGCCACCCGTAGGTCCAAGTACCCACTAGGGCGCTCAAGACGGCCACAATCATTACCGTGACGCCATTTCCGATGAGCGCAAAGAGCGGTCCGGGGCAGGCTCCGGTTAAAGCCCAACCGAGCCCAAAGATTGTGCCACCGGCGGCGTACCGTATGCCACTACCCAACTCCTTGGCTGGAATTGAAATGTGTTCGCCAGCGACGGACTTTGTCCCGGAGCGCTTGATCAGCGCAACCGAAACAGCGGCAGTAGCCACCGCGGAACCGATGATGCCGTACATACGGAATGACTGAAAGCGAAACATCTCCTGAATGCGGAACCAGGAGATGACTTCAGACCGGCTCAAAACGAATCCAAAGGCAATGCCCAGCAGCAGGTAGGCGGCCAAAAATGCCGGCCTGGGAACCTGCTGTTCCAAGCTGCCGGCGCCGCAGCCGTCGTATTCGGAAAGGGAAGTCGTGGTCATAGCCCTCCCAGCACAAACGGCAAAATGAAGTAGGTGGCGGCCAAGCCTCCAGCAAAGAATCCGATGACGGCGATTAGCGAGGGCAATTCCAAGTTGGCCAAGCCGCTGATGGCGTGGCCGGATGTGCAGCCCGCGGCGTAAGCGGTCCCGAACCCCACAAGGAATCCGCCGACAACCACCAGCACAAAACCGCGCAGGGTGAGGAGGGCATGCCAAGTGAAGATCTCATGCGGCGCCACTCCGGAAAAATCGTGAATCCCCAGTCGTGCCAAGGCCGTCCTGGTTTCCGGAGAGATGGCGATGGCCTGCGGCGGCCCTCCATGGAAAGCCAGGAAGCCTCCGATCAACACTCCGGCCAGGAACACAAGATTCCACAGCCCAACCTTGCGCCAGTCATAGCGAAAGAATTCCAGCTTACCCGGAGCGATGGCCGCGCAGAGGTGGCTCAAGTTCCCGGAGATGCCGAAGGCTTTATTGCCGAGGAGCAGCAACGCCGGAACAAAAAGTCCAATGAGCGGCCCCGCCACGTACCAAGGCCATTCCCCAAAGAGCCAAGCTTGCACGCGGGTTGCCTCCTTCTTATATGGGTAAGCCAGAATCGAACCACCGAGGAACCATGTCAGCCTCCTTGAGGCGGCCTTTCACCGCAATCATGAACCTCATTTCACGCGTGGCCTCGGATCTCGAACTTTGCCGCCCTCGCTGAGCCGCACTATTTTCGGGGGAGCGTTGGTGATACACGCAGTGATACTTTGCACTGGACTTTTCCGCTCGCTGATGCAAAACGGGAAATGCTCTTATCAGCGTCATTATAAATGCGTTATTCGGGAATCTGCATTGCGGTGCAACGCTCCGCAAAACGTAAGAATTCGGACCTAAAATCCGCGCGCCTTTACCGGTCGTGGAGGTTTAAGTCCCCCTCTGGGCACCTACACTTTTTGCAAACAGGCTTAATTCCTCAGGCGGATTGGCCGACCGCGATCGGTCGGAGCCGAAGATACCCAAAATCCTCGCGCCAAATGATACCTTCAGATATTGCCACGGTTCATGATATGGAGGAGCGACAATGGCTGGTGCCCCGATCCCATCATCCGGAGTTCCAGGTTCATTTCCCATGACGGAGCGGGAATGGGATAAGCTCACCAATCTTGTCCTGGAACGCTGCGTGGTTCCAGTGATCGGCCCTGAACTGCTGACGTGGCAGGAGAACGGCAAGGAACAGTCACTTTATGCAGCGTGCGGAGAAAAGCTCGCCGATCAGGCAGGGCTGCCTTTTCCCGCCGACCGCAGGCATCATGCACTCTACGACGTCGCAAATCTGTTGAGCCTTAAGCAGAACTCCGGCGACCTGGCATTTGACATCGACGATGTGATGCGGCGCAACCCATGGCCGATCCCCGATGTGCTCAAGAGATTGGCTGAGATATCCAGCTTTTCTCTTTACGTCACGACCACAATCGACCATCTCTTCGAAAAGGCCCTGCAAGACGCACGCGGACCCAATCAGGAAATTGAAAACGTCGTATTCACGCCGCGTGGAGTCAAGAGCAGGATTGATCTGCCAAACAACTTCGGCCCCACTTCCGCACCTTTGCTTTATCACTTGTTTGGCGCCAGCAGCGCGGTGAGCGACACTTTCGCCAAGACCGAAGACGATTTGATCGAATTCAGCTGGTCGTTGCTGGATCAGCAGTATTCGCCGGACAATCTCTACGATTATTTGCAACGGAAGACGGTCCTCCTGCTTGGGTGCAGCTTCCCTGATTGGCTGGCGCGTTTCTTCATTCACGCTCTGAACGGCCGCAGGCCCCAGGAGACAATCAATATCTACTATGTGAACCAGTACTGCGAGACGGGACTGGCCGATTTCCTGATGCGGCGGCGGGCCAAGGTTATCACTACGGAATCGGCGGTCGATTTTGCCACAAAATTGCATCAACTATGGCGGGAACGGAGCGCAACCCGGGATGTGGCGCAGCCCTCGGCGCCGGAGTTACAGACAGAATTCAAGTCTGGCGCCGTGTTCCTCAGTTATGCCAGCGAGGATCGCGCACGGGTTAGGGAGATTCGGTCGCAGTTGGAGGCCGCCAACATTGACACCTGGATGGATGAGCGGGCTCTGCAGCCGGGAGACGAGTTCGAACAGAGCATCCGTGAAAATATTCGGCGCGCCGCCTACTTCCTCGTCATCATTTCTCGAACTCTGGATCAGCCGTCCAGGGCTCTGGGTGGCTACGTGCTGAAGGAATGGAAATGGGCTGAAGACGCGGCCCTGGAAAGGCACAAAGAGGACGCTTTTCTGCAGCCAATTGTCATCGACGATACGCCGTCAGGCGCGCGCTTTGTCGACTCGCCCTATAGAGATCTGCATTGGACACGGCTTCGTGACGGGAAGTTGCCGCCGGAATTCATCGATCTTCTGAGTCGCGGAATTCGTAAATTCCGGAGGGCAAGATGAGCGCCAACGACACAACGATGCCGGCCGCGCCGGAGAATCCGTGGCCGGGGCTCGCATCTTACACAGAACAGCAGCATGGCTTGTTCTTCGGCAGAGAGTCCGAGATCGAGGAACTCCTGCGTCTTATCCAGAGAGAGACACTGACCGTACTGTTTGGCCGATCAGGGACCGGTAAGTCGTCATTGCTGCACGCCGGAGTAATTCCGCGTCTTCGTTCCGGTATGTATTTCCCGGTGATGCTGCGGCTCAACTTTGCCGATCCCGATTTGGACCCCGTCGAACAAGTAAAGGCAATCACACTCGCAGCCGCTCTGATCGGCAGATTCGATGTTGAGAGCCGCGTGAGGGAAGGGGTTACACCGACACTCTGGGAATTCTTTCACTACACCGATTTTTGGGGACCGCGAAACGATCGCCTGACGCCGCTGTTGATCTTCGATCAGTTTGAGGAGGCGTTCACGATCGGCAAGGATCAAAGGCAGGCCTCGGACTTTCTCGGGCAACTGGCGGACCTGGCCGAGAATCGCGTCCCGCTCGTCGTAGAGCAACGAGTAAAGCAATCCGCTGAACGGGTCACCATTGACGCCGGCGCCCCAACTTACAAGATCGTGGTTTCGCTGCGCGAGGACTTTGTCTCCCGGCTCGATCAATTGCGTCCAATTCTGCCGGCCATTATGCGGAACCGGATGGGGCTGCTTCCCCTCGATGGAGCGCGCGCACTCGAAGTCATTGTGAACTCCGGCAAGCCATGGGTGAACGAATCAGTAGCACAGGACATTGTTGCCGCTTTGGCCGGGGAGACCGGCGAGGCACAGAGTGCCGTTGGGCAGGCCGAGATCGAGCCCGCCTATCTGAGCGTGATGTGTCATGAGCTGTTCCGGCGCATGGTCGAATTGGGCCACGAATCGATCTCCACCGAATTGGTCGCCAAGGAGCGGGGCGAGATCCTGGGGGCCATGTATGAGCGCAGCTTCGAGGGTCTGGGGGAGCCGGTGCGCTTGTTTGTGGAAGATCGCCTGCTGACTCCCTCCGGCTTCCGCGGCACGCTGCCACTTTCAGAGGCCCTTTCAGAAGGCGTGAGTCTGGGCGACCTGGAGATCCTGGTGGATCGGCGGCTGCTGCGCTTCGAAGATCGCCTGGGAACGCGCCATGTGGAGTTGTCCCACGACTTGTTGACGGGCGTGGTGAAAAAAAGTCGAGGTTTTCGCGCCGACCGCGTTGCACGAGAAAAGGAAGAGCGCAAGCAGCAGGAGCTACGACACGCATTGGGGCGCGCCAGGCGGCGAACGGCAGTTGCCGCGGCTACGGCAGTGCTGGCTTTGGCAGGCGTGGCATTCTCCGTGTACTACTGGCTGGCCTACATTCACCCAACCAGCGCTTATTACAAGCGTTTCTCGAATCAACTTGGAAAGATCACGCCATACGGAAAGATCAATATCGAAACCCTGCGGCACCGCGGCATTTCGTACAAAGTGACCCGCGAAGGCTTTCGCGGCGAGATTCTTAGCCTGGAAGCGGTCGACCGAGATGGGAATCCAACGATGCAGAATGATTTATCGACCATCGTTAATTCTGACCGTTCCTCCAGCGACCAGGAAAAAAGCAGCAGGTTCTGCCGAATGGAGTTTCAATACGACAAGCAGAAAAACGGAAATATGGTGTCTGAAACCGCATGGAACCAGAAGCATCGCATGGTCTGGGGCTTTATGTATGTGCCGTCGCAAGGGCGGGATAGCTCGCAGCAAACAATGAATGCCATCTACTTCGGTCCCGACGGACTGCCCGAACCGCAGCGAGCCGGAAGCGAAGTTGAGATCATCGAGATCGCGCATGGCGCGCAGGGTCATGTGACTCAGAAGTACCTTTCATGGGATGCCAAGCCGGTTCCAGGGCCAGACAACGCTTATGGCAAGGAGATTGTGTACGACGCTCAGGGCCGGGAAACGAGAGAGACCTCTCTCGATATGAACGGACACCCAATGAACGACACTGCCGGAAACGCCACCGCAGAGAATGAATACGACAGTGACGACGATCCAGTTGCCGACAAGGCCTATGATGCGGTGGGCCGACCCACTTTGTTGACTACTGCGGGTTATGCTCTTGCGCGCTTCCAATACGACCAATGGGGAAACGAGACGGAGTTGGCGTATTTCGATGTGGACGGTTCTCCGGCTGTCAGCCAGACAGACGGCGGGCATAGCATCCGATTAAAATACGACGACCGCGGAAACAACATTCAACAGGACTATTTCGACATCTACGGCAACCCGATGGACAAGCTGGGAGATCCGAGTTATCACCGCAATGTCATCGAGTACGATGCCCAAAACCGGCTTACGCGTGAGACGTTTTTCGATCGCTTCGGGAAACCCGCGAAAGGCTATCGCGGAGCATACGACCTTCACTTCGCATACGATGCGAACAACAATATTTCTGAAATCAGCGTGTTCGACGACAAAGGGCAACCGGCTAACGACAGCTCCGGCATCCATATCATGCGGCTGACGAATAACGAGAATGGTCAAACGGTGGAAGTTTCCTATTTCGGTATAGATTCCAGGCCCGCAAACTTGCAATCAAACCAGAAAGACCAATATCACCTGGTCAAGGTTCAATACGACCAAAACGGTCGCAAGTACAAATGGGACTATTTTGACCTTAACGGTAATCCACCAGAGGGTCTTGGATTCTCAGAGGAGCAGGAGAGCTTTGATCGATGGGGAAACATGATCGTCGATCAAATCACGAAAACACCCAAGTCGCCTCTCACTTATGAAATTATGCGCAAGACTTACAACGAATTCGCGAATCCCCTGACGACCTGTTATTTCAACGCCGATGGAACTCCGGCGGCCGACGCGAATGGAGTCACCTGTTTTGATGGCGTGTATGACGGACGTGGCGTACAGATCGAGGCAACCAACCACGGCAAAGACGGCGCGCTCTCGGCCGATAAGAACGGCATTACCCGAGGGGAATACGCATCCAACGAAAAGCGCCAGGAGACCAGAGAGGAATTTTTCGGCGTCAAGGGGCCGGCAAACGGGCCCGGAGGTTCACCACACCTCCTCGAGGCAGAGTACGATACGGCCGGACATGAGACTCAGGTCACCAGGGTCGATGTTTCAGGAAACCAGGAGATCGATCGATACGATTTACGGGAAAGGCTGATTGAAGGTGCCTTTTACGATGCGCAGGGCAAGCGGATGGACACAAAAGGAAACACCTATTCGATTGTGCGCTACGAATTCTCTTCACAGGGGACTCAGGAAACCACCCGTTATTTCGGTACGGATGAGCAACCAGTTGTTGCCAAAGACGGATGCGCAACCTTTCGCGAGGACCGGAATGCAGCAGGACAAGCGCTGAAGGATTCCTGCTTCGATGTGAATGGCCGCCCGATGGCGTCGATGAGTACATACGGCGCCGCGGTAGTAACTCTCGCCTACGATGCAGGAGGACTGCTCACAGAAGTTGCCGGCTTTGATCCAGCGGGAAATCCAATTGAGATTACATATGGGTATGCTCGTTTCAAGGTAACCGACGATAGCGCGGGTCATCTGGCACAGAAGGATTACTTCGATCGTAATGGGGTTCTTATTCTTCGCTGGACGCCTGCGAAATCGTGCAACGCGAGCCAGCCCGGAACGAGCAACCCGACAGCCGACTGCATTATCTCCGATGCTTCGCGCGCATTTCTCCGATCGGGCCCCAAGAGATCTGTCTATGTCGTCTCATCCCTCCATGACGATAGCACTGCCATGAAAATCCAGCTGCACCTTGGAGACGTTCTCCTTGAGAATGACGGAATCACTTCGTCGGATGAATTGAGGCAACACTTTACTTCGGGCCCGGATCATCCAAGGAAGCTGGTGATCCTTCGCGACGGCAAACAACTGAACTTCGAAATTCCCAAAGGCCCGTTAGGCGTCACCATTGGCGAAACGTCGACGAGTGATTAGGCCCCCGGAACATGCACGGTGAGAATCAGGCATATCGGGATGATTCTCGATCGTGAAGTTGGTGGGGCCAGCAGAATCTTTTCCGGCGGGAACAAAACTGGTGCGGGACGTTGCTGCGAGCCAACGAGTTCAGGGCGATCTGTCGCCCATCCGTTCATTACTACCTGCTGACCCGCGAATGCGTTTCTTTGGTGTTGCGTGCTGTCCTTTTCAAAACAGGTCAGGCCTGACCCACTCCATGCGATGAATGCACGGGCTAAAGCCTCGAGCTGAAGTAGCTCACGGGATTGGAAGAATCGCGGGCTTTTGTGCGTTGTGGTCGGGCAATTGATCGAGCAGAACCACATTCAGGAGCGACTTATGTACCTGGATGCGGCCGTTGTAACTGATAAATCCCAACTTGCGAAAACGATTCATAAAGAAACTCACGCGGGAGCGGGTGGTGCCGATCATATCCGCGAGTGTTTCCTGAGTAATCGCGGGAATGAAGGTTTCCGGTTCGCCAGGCTTGCCGAACTCCGCCATCAGGAGGAGAATCCGCGCCAAACGTTTTTCGCTGGAGTTGAAGAGTTGATCGACAAGGTCGGCCTGGGTTCGCATGCTGCGGGTCAGGAGGAACTTGAGAAACAGATCAGCGAATGCTGGTTCGTCATGCATCACCCGGATCATTTCGCTTCTGCTGATCTTGAGCGCTGTACAGGTGTTCACGGCAGTGGCAGTGGCCATATGCAGCCCGGTGATTGCCGCGAGCGACTCCTCGCCGACAAATTCACCGGAGGATAGAAGCGTTATGGTGGCTTCTTTCCCCGCCTGCGAGACGACGGTGACCCTTGCACGACCTTTTTGCAGGTAAAACACAGAGTCCGCTGTATCGCCCTGGCAGAAAAAGGTCTGCTTAGGCTGAAATTCGATGATGGATCTTCCCAGCCCGGAGTTCGCAAGAAAGGCTGCGGAATCGAACGTATTGCCCTGATTGCTTTTCAAAATGTCCCCTCGATTTGGGCCGGTTCCTTGGCTGGACGATTCGTGCCCAGGAAAAGGTCGTCAGCTTGGCACCGGGCTTAATGTTTGTGGCGAATGGATCAAAGTCCGCGAATGCGGTGCTCGAGGGAATACGGGCCCGTCTCTCTTTGCGACCTGGCGCCGCCACCGCAGGAACGAGTCAACCCCTGAGCGCCTGCACAAAATGGGGGCGGTCCATCCCATAATGACCCGCAATTGCCATCAGTCTCTGTCCATCATCGCCTGGATTGAAAACGGCCGTCTGGTCAATATTGATCACTTCCGGAAAAGCGTTGAGAATCGGGCACAACTGGGCGCGGCGAAAGGCTGAAACGGACAAGTTGCGATTCCGAGCAAATGTGACCATTCCTGTGGGTCTCGACTCTGCGACGATCTCCACGGGTGTAGCTACGCGAAGCCAATGTTCGTCGGCGGCGCATGCAGTGCGTGAAACGGGCGATGCGGACCAAAGGAGAGATGATGCGGTTTTCCAAATGGGCTTCGGAGTCGCATCTCTCATTTGCTCGCTGCGCGGGCCCAGCGAAATGGCACGCTGATAAATCGGGAGAGAAACCTGCCCACACAACAATGCTCCGAGCGACGTTTCTGGTGTTGGTCACTGCAGCCTTGGCCACAACGCCAGTACTGGCAAGGTCGCAATTGATCCTCCCGTCTGGAGATCCTTCCGCAACGCCAGGAATCACGGCTCCAAGGGTCTTGGACCTGACCTACGTCCGGCCGACTGAAAGAGCAAAGATCAGCAACTACGCCTTCGACACATTCGGACCGTATCCAATTGCCGGCGCTGGAGTCGCGGCAGGAATCAACCAGTGGAGCAATTCTCCACCGGAGTGGGGCCAGGGGGTGAACGGTTTTGGCAAGCGGTTTGGGTCCGACTTTGGAATCGCGGCTATTGGAACAACGACGCGCTATGGGCTGGCGGAAGCCTTCAGGGAAGATACGTTGTACTACCGCTGCGAATGCATCCTTCCTTTCCCGAGGTTGCGCCACGCAGTGATCTCCACGTTGACCGGGCGCCGCGGCGAAGACGGCCATCGCGTCTTCTCTTTCTCCGCGC
>CAZVYV010000059.1:0-12244 GCA_964630985.1 uncultured Occallatibacter sp. | reverse complement strand
GGATCGAGTCCTTGCCGCCCATCTCGAGGATTGTGCGCTTGATCCAGATCTGACCGGGTTGCGCGCGTGCGGCACGTTCATGAATTTCGAGGCCGACTGATTTGGAGCCGGTGAAGGCGATGAATCGTGTTTTAGGGTGCTCGACGATAGCGTTGCCGAAGGAGGCGCCGGAACCGGGACAGAAGTTGACCACACCATCGGGAAGGCCGGCCTGCTCGAGAACTTCGACAAAGCGGGCGGCGATGGTGGGTGAATCGCTCGAGGGCTTGAGGATGACGGTGTTGCCGGAGACTATGGCGGCGGCGGTCATGCCGGCCATGATGGCGAAGGGAAAGTTCCAGGGCGAGATGACTGCGCACACTCCGAGCGGGATGTAGAGAAGCTCGTTGCGCTCGCCGGGATACTGGATGGGAGTGGTGGCGGCGGCCAGGCGCAGCGCCTCGCGGGCGTAGAACTCGAGGAAGTCGATGGTTTCACCGACGTCAGCGTCGGCTTCAGCCCAGTTCTTGCCGACCTCGTAGGTCAGCCAGGCCATGAATTCGAACTTGCGCTCGCGGATGATAGCGGCGGCGCCGAGGAGCAGAGAGACACGCACGTCGATTGGGGTCCGGCTCCAGGATTCGTAGGCGCGGAGTGCGGCGGACATGGCGGGTTCAACCTGCGACGCTTCTGCCTTCTGGTGAAAGCCGACGATCTGCGCCGGCCGCGCGGGATTGATGGAGTGGATTTTCTCGGCTGTTTTGAGACGCTTGCCGCCAATGATCAGGCTGTATTCCACGCCGAGGTGCGTGGCCACGAGGTCGAGCGCGCGGCGCATGGAACGCGCGTTTTCCGGATTGCTGAAGTCAGTAAATGGCTCGTTCGCGAACACGCCTTGAGGCGAACGAGGCTGTATAGCGGGAGAGATGATTGCGATTGCCATAACGATTTCAGTTTAGTCCAGAAAGCTGCGGGCAGGGATGAAGGCGTTTTGGGTGACTGCCGAACTTGGGGGCCGGGTGAAGCGCGGCCATTTTGCCGGAGACGCAGGGGTGGGACTAAGATAGCTGCAAGCGCCGCGGTCCTATCTCAAGGAAGCGGCGACGCGACTCCAACCGCCGCGGAAACGCAAGATCCGCAATGCGAAGATGACTTCCCAATACGGCGCTGAGGCTGGAGAAACTGGCATGCCCGAGATGGAAGAATCCAACACGAACGAAAGCAAAGCGCACCAGATCACGAGGCGCCGGTTCATTCTGGGCGTGATTGCAGGTGGCGCGATGGTGGGCGCGGCGAGCTACAAGATCCTATCGCCAGGCCGAGGCATGCGCAGCGCGGGCGAGCGGCTGATCACGCTGAACGTTAACGGTAAGATGCGGCGCGTGGAAGTGATGAAGCAGGAGACGCTGGCCTGGACGCTGCGCTACAAGCTGGGATTGACGGGAACGAAGCTGGGTTGCGACCGGGCGGAGTGCGGCGCATGCACTGTGTTGATCGACGATGTGCCGCACTATAGCTGCTCAGTGCTGACCAATACGGTGCGCGGCAAGAGCGTAATGACGATTGAAGGATTGGCGGCGGCCGATGGGACGCTTCATCCGGTGCAGCAAGCGGTGGTGGATGAGCAAGGTTTCCAGTGCGCATTCTGCATGTCTGGGTTCATCATGTCGGCGGTCGGGTTCCTGAAGACGCATCCTGCACCGACTCGGACGGAACTGGCGCATGGGATCAGCGGCAACCTTTGCCGTTGCCAGGACTACAACAAAATTCTTGACTCGATGATGCGCGGAGCCGAGTACATGCGCTACGGCGTGCCGGCAAAGCAGCAGAGGGGAGCCTGAGCCATGGCGGACACAGCGCAGGCGAACGCAAAAAAGGCTGAGAGCGAGCAGCCCCTGCCGTTTGGCACCGGGTACAAGCTGATTGGCAAGAACTACGAGACGCCCGACATGCTGGCGAAGGTGACGGGGCGGTCGAAGTACGCGGAGGATTTTCGCGCGGAGGGAATGTTGTTTTGCCGGCTGGCGCTGAGTCAGATGCCGCACGGCCGCATCAAGAACATCGATGCCTCAGAAGCGCTGGCGATGCCGGGGGTTAAGGCCGTGCTAACGGCCGACGATATTCCGAAGCAAGCCGACTACCTGGACGATAACGGGAGGACGGTCAAGGCGAGCAAGTGGGGTGAGCGGGCTCTGACCAATGAGCCCGTCTACCACGGTGAACCGATTTTGGCGGTGGCGGCGGTGGATGAACTGACCTGCGCCGAAGCGATTGAGAAGATCAAGATCGACATGGAACCTTTGCCGTTCGTGATCGATCCACTGGACAGCCTGCGGCCTGGGGGCCCAAATCCAAGGGAAGACGGCAATGTGTGGGTGCGGGGAACACCGCCTGCTCCGCCGACTCCAACCTTGACTTCGCTGAAATGGACGGACGCGGACTTCGCCGATTACAGCCAGGGCAATCTACCTATGGGGTATGCACCGGATACGTGGTCGTATGGCGACATCGATGCTGGATTCAAGAACGCGGCGCTAGTTCTGGATGAGTCGTTTGTGACGCCAGATGTGAGCCATCAGTGCCTGGAACCCCGCACAGCGATGGCGTATTGGCAAAACGGCAAGCTGTACCTGCATACGGGAACGCAAAGCACGTTTCAAACGGTGCCGGCAATCGCGCGCTGGATGAATCTGGATCCGGACAAGATTGTGTTCATCAGCGAATACACGGGCGGCGGATTCGGAAGCAAGATTACCGGCGGCGTGACGATGATCATTCCGGCGTTGCTCTCAAGAAAACTGAATGCTCCGGTGATGATGCGGATCAGCCGGGAGGAAGAGCATTTTATTGGGCGGGCGCGGCCCAGCGTGATCGCGCGCGTAAAAGTCGGATTCGCGAAGGACGGGCGAATCACGGCGGTTGATATGTACACGGTGACCAATGCGGGGTCATACGACGCATCGGGAGATGGCGGCTCGGCGGCGCGGATTATCTCACTGCTGTATCAGCCACAGTCGATGCGCTGGCGGGGCGTGACGGTGATGACCAATACTCCGCCGCGAAGCGCACAAAGCGCGCCTGGAGGGATGCAGGGAATCGCGATCATCGAGCCGGTCCTGGCGAAGGCGGCACGCCAACTGGGTGTGGACCAAGTGGCGCTGCGCGATGTGAATTGTCCTGAAGGCAAGGCGGAATACGGCGCGCCGAACGCTAAAGGAAAGCGCAACTACACAACGAGTTGCTTTATGAGACTGGCGCTCGAACGGGGTGCGGAGCAGTTCAAATGGCAGGATCGCATTGCGCAGCCGAAGCGGAAGGGTTCGAAGGCGAGAGGTGTCGGCGTTTCGCTGAGCTGCTATGTGGGTGGGACGATCGGCTTCGACGGTCTGATGGTGATTACACCGGAGGGGCGGGTGCGTTTCCACTCGGGAATTGGAAATTTGGGTACGGAGTCGGTGATCGACGTGCACCGCGCCGGAGCCGAAGTGCTCGGCGTGCCGTGGGAGGTTTGCGACGTTGTGTGGGGCGATACGTCGCGGATCATGCCGTTTACCTGCGTTTCCGGTGGCAGCCAGACAACGCATGCCATGACGCGGGCGGCGTTCGCGGTGGCGACTGAGTGCAAGCAGAAGCTGAAGGAAGTGGCCGCGAAATCGCTCGGCGGCGACGCCGAGGATTACGAAGTCGCGGGCGGCCGCGTCTCGCGCAGGGGCGGAGGCGCAGGGCTGAGCCTGGCGCAGGCGGCGCAAAAAGCGATCGTGCTGGGTGGAATTTACGACGGGCACGAAGCCCCGAGCGATGTAAACAAGCGCACGAAGGCGGCGGTGGTGGCACTCGCAGGACAGGGACTTGTAGCTGCGGCGAAAGACAAGCACCCGCACGACGGAGACACGTACTCATTTGTAGCGAGCTTTGCCGAAGTGGAAGTGGACGTCGAGACGGGCAAATACGATCTAACGGATTTTCTCGCGTACGGTGATGTGGGGACGGTGCTGCATCCGCATTCCCTGGGCGGGCAGATGCTGGGCCGCTCGACACTGGGAATTGCGCACGCGATCGGGCAGAAGTGGGTGATGGATCCGGAATACGGCATGACGGTGGCAAAGCGGTTCTACCAAAACAAACCGCCGACCATTCTGGATGTGCCGGTGGACATGCAGTGGAACGCGCTGAATATTCCTGATCCGGAGACGCCGGTAGGCGCGCGCGGCGTGGGCGAGCCGCCGGTGGGCGGCGGCTGCGCTGCGGTATTGAATGCGCTGAGCGACGCCCTGGGCGATGAAATTTTCCAGCGGGCGCCTGTGAATGCGGACACGATTCTGACGTCATTTGAAGCGGGAAGGCCGATGCAGCATCCGTTGATGGGAAGCATTTAAGGGCCCGGAACGGATGAGAATCGAAGTGGAGTAAGCGATGGCGGTCATACGAGATGTGATGCCGGCTTTTGATCTGCTGCAGCCGGACACTGCCGCGGATGCGCAAAAGCTGCTCGAACAGCACGGCGAAGACGCGTGGGTGATGGCCGGTGGGCTGGACAGCTTTGACTGGTTGAAGGACCGCATCAAGAAACCGAAGATTTTGGTGGATCTAAGCGGTGTAGAGGAATTGAAGGGGATTCGCGCCACGAGCGATGGCGTGGAGATCGGCGCGATGACGACGCTGACGGAGATCGCGAATCATCCTGCGATTCAGAAGGACTACGGCGTGCTCGCGCAGGCTGTGGAACTGGTGGCTTCACCGCAGATTCGCAACCAGGGCACGCTGGGCGGAAACGTTTCACAGGATACGCGATGCTGGTACTACCGCGGCGGATGGCCGTGCTACCGCGCCGGCGGAAACATTTGTTACGCGGACACGCCTGTGGGACGTAACCGGGAGCACGCGATTTTCGGCGCGGACCGGTGCGTAGCGGTGCACCCGTCGGACTCGGCGCCCGCGTTGATCGTGCTCGACGCGAAGTTTGTGATTCAGACGCCAAAGGGCGAGCGCGTGGTGGATGCGGAGGATTATTTTGTCGGTCCGGAGCTGGATATTACGCGGCTGAACATATTGCGGCCGGGCGATCTGCTGACGGCGATCCGTATCCCCGCGACGTGGGCTGGCGCGGAGTTCTATTTCGAGAAGGTACGCGATCGCAATGTGTGGGACTTTCCGCTGATGAATGTGGCGTCGGCGATGAGACTCGAGGGCGGCACAATCAGCGACATCAGAGTTGCAGTGAATGCGGTTGCTCCGAAGCCAATGCGGTTGAAGGCCGTGGAAGATGCTGTGCGCGGCAAAGCGGCAAGCGCGGAGACGGGTGAGATGGCCGGAAAGCTTGCGGTGCAAGGCGCGGTTCCGCTGCAATTCAACGTCTACAAAGTTCCGCTGATGAGGAACCTGGTGAAGCGCGCGATCAGCGGCGTACAGCCGCCCGAGCAAGCGAAGAGCGGGCTTGCCGGGGGCCGCAGTAATCAGGGGGCGGCGTGAAGTTCATTCAGTGGGCGACAAGTCCGTGGGGACAGTCGGTGCCGACGCACATTGCGTGGGGGCTGATCTGGGTCGCCGTCATTGCTGGTTTGTTCTTCATGATCGTGCACTCGCTTTACCTGATTGTCGTGAAGCCTCCGAAACGATTTGCGGAGCGAGCAAAAGAAACGCAGTCCTCAGGAATCCCGGAGCGCGTGCCAAGGCACTCGCTGGCGGCACGGCTGTTTCACTGGATCATGGCGGCGTCGATGTTCACGCTGCTCTTTACAGCGTTCCTACCGAAAGTAGGAATCCAATTCAACTGGGTGCTTTACCACTGGATTGCGGGATGCGTGCTGACGGTTTCGATTCTCTACCACATTGTTCATGCATCGTTCTTTCTGGATTTCTGGTCGATCTGGCCGGACAAAACCGATCTGCGCGACGCGATGAACCGCGTGCTGCGGTTCTTCGGCAAGCCGGCGCCGCCGCCCAGAAAATTTGCAAAGTATCCGCTGGAGAATAAGCTGTATCACGGCGCGATCATGGGGACCGGTCTGGCGGTAACCGCGACCGGGCTCTTTATGATGAAGCGCGTGCAGACGGGGATCTTCACTCGGAATCCGTATCTCTTCAGCGACATGACATGGGGGCTGATGTATGTGCTGCACGGTCTTGCCGGCGTAGGGCTGATCGCGCTGGTGATGGTGCACGTTTACATGGGAATCCGACCGGAGAAGCTGCCCATTACAAAGTCGATGATTTTCGGATGGATGAGCCGGGATTTCTACTTAGAGGAACACGACACGGAGCGGTGGGCCGTGAAGGGGTCGGGCGCAAAAAAGAAAGAGGGTTATGCCGCAAGCGATGGCGACTGAGATTGAACGGCAGTGCGAAGCAATCGAGGCGTGCTACGAGTTCACGCTTTCCTATGCTGCACGCGGATTGCCGAGCGAAGACGGGAATGACGCAGGGCGTCAGCTGCGCGACCACCTGACGCGGGCTGCGGCGGCGATGTGCGGGCTGGAGCAAAGTTGCACGGACTTGTTGGAGCAAGAGCAGCTTGAGCCCGCGGGAAAGTACAAAGCATTCTTCGAGGTGATGAAGCGTGACGCCGCGGGAGCGATTGCGGCGGTGGATTTGGTGCTGGCTCAGCCGTCGATCAGCTCGCAGCTGATCGACAATTTGAATGCGTCGATTCATTTGCGCGCGCTGCTTGCGGACCTCTTTCTGCTGACGGAGATCATGGACGCGCGCCAAACGCGGGCCAAGGCCGAAGCGGCGAGTGGAAGCGTCGGTACTCACTGAACCAGTCGTTAAGCCAAATGTATTCCTCGCAAGTTCTCGATCATTTTGAGCACCCGCGCAACGCGGGAGCGCTGGCAGGTGCGGATGCGTCTGCACGAATCGAGAATCCCGCCTGTGGCGATGTGCTCGAACTGGCCGTGAGAATTTCGGAGGGGCGGATCGCAGAGATTCGATTCCGCGCGAAGGGTTGCGTTGCCGCGATGGCATGCGCGTCGGCGGTGACGGAACTCGTGAGCGGGAAGACCGTGGACGAGGCGAGGAAGCTGAGCCGGGAAGAATTGGTGCAAGCCGTCGGCGGGCTGCCCGTGGCGTCATCGCACGCCAGTCACCTGGCGATAGACACGCTGGCGGCGGTGCTTGGGAAGCTCGCCAAAAATCCTAGCGCGGAGTTTTTGCGGTGAGCGCCTCGTAATCTTCTGGCGTGTTGAGGCCGGCCTTTTCAAGCGAATCGGGAACAGAGACATGGGCGACGCGCTGTGCGTGCGCATGCAGGACCTCCCTCGCGTTGCTGGTCACGGGCGAGTCAAGAAAGCGCGCGATCATCTCATCGGTGACCAAAAGGGGGTGTCCGTGCTTGCCGTCGTTCTCAGGGGCAACGGCCCAAATGCCTTGTTTGCGCGCGCGCTGAAATGAATCGCAGAGACGCTCGAGTGAGACGGCGCTTAGCGGGGGACAATCGACGGGAGTAATCATCGCGGAATCGCAGCCACGCGACAGAGCTTGACGCAAACCCAACTGCAGAGAGCTGAACTGACCAAACTCTGGATGAGGATTTCGGACCGTATGCGCTCCGCACGCGCCGGCGGTATTTTCAACCGCCTGAGCATTGTTGCCAGCGACGACGACGACCAGGCGGGTGAGCGGCTCGAAAGCGAGGATGGCTGCGGAGAGGAGCGTGGGGCCAGGCGGCGGAGTTACGCCCGGCGGAGGCGGAGGCCAGGGAAGCAGAGCCTTGTCCGACCCCATGCGCGAAGACTCGCCGGCCGCAAGGATCAGACCGCAAAGATTGGGCACAACAGTCATAAAGAATAAAGATAACAGGGCGAAAAGGCGACAGGGCTTGAGATCGGCTGAGGCTATTTTTTCGCGGGAACGGGTAGGGTTCCGCCAGGTTCAGTGGATTCGAGAACGGCGGCATGCCTGCTGTCCTGGAACCAGCTCATATGGGGCAGAGCATGTTCGGCGTGGCGGCGCGTGGCAATGAGCTCGGCAACGATGGAGACAGCTATTTCTTCTGGCGTTACGGCGCCAATGTCGAGCCCGACGGGCGAATGGACACGGCTGAAGAGTTCCGGGTTGAGGCCTTCGCGCGTGAGCTCGCGAAAGACCGTAATCGCTTTGCGTTTGGAGCCGACCATGCCGACGTAGCGAGCCGGCGTTTGCACTGCCCAACGCAATATGCGCATGTCGTCGCGATGGCCGCGCGTGGCGATGACGATGTTAGAGGATTCAACGGGGCTGAGATCCTTCAGCGCATCGTCGAAGTCTTTGGCGATGACCTGAAGCGCTTTGGGGAAGCGCTCGGCGTTGGCGTAGGCCTCGCGGTCGTCGGTGACGATGCAGTCGAAGCCCGCGTTGCGGGCCGCCTTGAAGAGCTCTACGGCGACATGACCGGCGCCAAAGATGTAAAGAAGAGGGACGGGGAGCACAGGCTCGATAAAGATTTCAAGCGTGCCTCCGCAGACGAGGCCAGTGTCGTATTTCGGGTCCTGATTGAGATCGAAAGTGAGGGTGCGCGGCTTTTCCTGGGCGATGACTTCGCGGGCAGCCTGCCAGACTTCGGCCTCGACGCAGCCGCCGCCGATGGTACCGGCGATGGAGCCATCATCGCGAATAAGCATTTTGGCGCTCTGGAACGAGGGGATGGAGCCACGCGAGTTCACGATTGTAGCCACAGCGCCACTGCGGCCCTCGCGTTGCAATTTCACGATCTCCTCATAGATGTTCATCCCTTTCAATTATTGGTTTGCGAGGGAGCGAAGTCAAACCGGGGAGGGAGAATGGCGGCGAGGGAGCCAAGGAGGGAAGCAGTGGCGGCTTTGCGGGAGTCATCGCGAAGGCTATTGCCGAAAGAGCTCATTTGAGCTAATTTCTAAGACTCACACTCTTTTCTTTTGGAGGCGGCGAGCCATGCCCCGAGTTGTTCGATGTTCCATTATCCAGGCGTCGAATGCAATCCCCGCGACAGAACCGCTGCCGGCGCAAAAGAAGGCGATGGTGGAGAAACATGTGGGGCTGATTCGCCAAGCGGCCAAGCAGGGAGCGCAAATCGTATGCCTGCAGGAGATCTTCAACGGGCCGTATTTTTGCGCGGAACAGGAGACAAAGTGGTACGAAATGACGGAACCGGTTCCCGACGGGCCGACCATCAACCTGATGCGAGCGCTGGCCAAGGAGCTGCACGTTGCGCTCGTTGTTCCCGTATACGAGGTGGAACAGGAAGGCGTTTTCTATAACACAGCCGCGATGATCGCGAGCGACGGGGCGTACCTAGGGAAGTATCGCAAGACGCATATTCCGCACGTAGCGCCGGGATTCTGGGAGAAGTTCTATTTTCGTCCAGGAAACCTTGGGTACCCGGTCTTCGATTTGGGTTTCGCAAAAATAGGTATCTATATTTGTTATGACCGGCACTTTCCTGAAGGTGCACGCTGCCTGGGGCTGAACGGCGCGGAGATTGTGTTCAATCCGTCGGCGACCGTTGCGGGATTGAGCGAGTACCTGTGGAAGCTGGAGCAGCCGGCACACGCAGCGGCGAACGGATACTTTATCGCGGCGATCAATCGCGTTGGAACCGAGGCGCCCTGGAATATCGGGGAGTTTTACGGGACAAGCTACTTCTGCAATCCACGCGGGAAGATTATTGCGGAAGCGGCGCGCGACAAAGATGAGGTACTGACCGCCGATTTGAATCTGGATGAGATTGCGGAAGTGAGGCGGACGTGGCAGTTCTATCGCGACCGCAGACCCGATTTGTATGGGCCACTGGTGGCTTCGTAGGGCGATTTTTCTGGGGCCAAAGAGCCGGGGTTTCCGGACGTGAGTCGGGGCACGTTTCAAATCGTGACCCTGCGTTCATGAGGTCTTGATGAGCACCGCAACATTACCAGACGATGAACAACTGCGAGCGCGGTTCGGCGAGCTGAAGCCGGCGCTTTCGGCGCAGGCTGCGGTGATTGAGGCGGATCGCTGCTTGAATTGCTTCGACGCGCCATGTACAGCGGCGTGTCCTACTCATATCGATGTGCCGGGGTTCATCAAGCGCATCGCGTCGGGGAATCTGCGCGGATCGGCAATGCGAATTCTGGACGCAAATATTCTGGGAGCGAGTTGTGCGCGGGTTTGTCCCGTGGACGTGCTATGTGAGGGCGCTTGCGTCTTCACGCGGCAGAACCGGAAGCCAATTCAGATTGGACAATTACAACGGCACTCAATGGATGCATTTTGGGCGTCGGGCGAGGCAGTGCCGATGGCCGCGTCGGGGACACACAATGTGCGCGTCGCATGTATTGGGAGCGGACCCGCCTCACTGGCGTGTGCAGCGGAGTTGTGCCGACAGGGCGCTCGGGCGACAGTGATCGAGCGACGCGAATTGCCCGGCGGATTGAATACTTATGGGGTAGCCGAGTACAAGCTGCGCGCCGCCGATAGCGTGCGCGAGGTAGAGATGATCCGGCGCCTGGGAGTCGAATTTCGCTGCGGCGTCGACGTGGGCTCGGCTGCGGCACTCGGATCGCTGGAAGGGGAGTTCGATTTTATTTTCTTAGGACTGGGACTTGGTGCGATGCAGCGGCTCAATATCCCAGGTGAAGAAGCGGATGGAGTGATGAACGCGCTGGAGCTGATTGCCGCTTACAAAACAGGGCACCTGCGTAAGCTGCACGGAACGGTGGCGGTGGTGGGCGCGGGAAATACGGCGATCGATGCAGCCAACGCTGCGCGAAGGCTGGGCGCGACCACCGTGTATATGGTTTACCGGCGTGGCGAGAGCGAAATGTCGGCATTTGATTTTGAATACGAGCACGCCAAGCAGGAGGGCGTGCAGTTCCTGTGGAATCGGCTGCCAGTGGCAATCCGGCAAGAAGCGCACGGACGGTTGCTGCTCGATACGGTTCAAGTACGGCAGGAGGATGGGAAGCTTGAGCGCATCCCCGAGTCCGAGGCAGAGATTGCGTGCGAAATGGTGATACCTGCGATCGGGCAGTCGCCACTGACGCAGCTTTTGCAGGAGCTGCGAGGCATCGATGTGCGCGACGGAAAGATTGTGGCCGATCGCGTGACGGGACAGACGGGGAACCCAAGGTACTATGCGGGTGGCGATTGCGTGAACGGCGGGCGCGAAGTGGTGGATGCAGTGGCTGGGGGCAAGCGAGCAGCGCTGGCAATGCTGAAGAGTGCGGAGGTGGCCCATGCCTGACATCGGCGTGCGAAATTTTGCGGGGGGGATCAATTCGCCGAATCCCTTCTGGCTGGCGTCGGCGCCTCCGACGAATACGGGCGAGATGATCATGCGCGCATTCGACGCAGGCTGGGGTGGCGCTGTGTGGAAGACAATTGGCGAGCCGATCACCAATGTGAGCTCGCGCTACTCAGCGACAGACTGGAACGGCCAGCGCATCATGGGGTTCAACAATATTGAACTGATCAGCGATCGGACTGTGGAACAGAATCTGCGTGAGATGGCCGAAGTGAAGAAACGCTATCCAAAAAACGCGGTGATTGCCTCGTTGATGGTGGCGTCGACGCGCGAAGCGTGGCATGAGATCGTATCGCGGACAGAGGATGCGGGAGCAGACGGACTGGAATTGAATTTTGGGTGCCCGCACGGGATGAGCGAGCGCGGAATGGGCTCGGCGGTGGGCCAGGTACCGGAGTATGCGGAAATGATAACCGCGTGGGTGAAGGAGAAGGCGCGGACGCCGGTGCTGGTGAAGCTGACGCCGAACATCAGCGATATTCGGATTGTGGCAAGGGCGGCGAAGCGCGGCGGCGCCGACGGATTGTCAGCGATCAACACGATCAATTCGATTACGGGGATCGATCTGGACACCTTTGTGCCGCGGCCGAATGTGGATGGAAAGAGCTCGCACGGCGGCTACTGTGGGCCGGCGGTGAAGCCGATTGCGCTGAACATGGTGCAGCAGATTCTGGCTGATCCTGAGGCGGCGCTGCCGCTGTCGGGGATCGGCGGGATTGGGACGTGGCGCGATGCGGCGGAGTTTTTGCTGCTGGGGTGCGGGACGGTGCAGGTGTGCACGGCGGTGATGCATTACGGCTATCGGATTGTCGAGGATTTGGCTGAGGGTTTGGACAACTGGATGCGCGAGAAGGGCTTCAAGACGATCGAAGATTTTCGCGGGTTGTCGTTGAATCGCGTAACGGAATGGAAGCACCTCAACTTGAACTATAAGATTGTGGCGCGGATCGACGAGCAGAAGTGTATTGGGTGCGACCTGTGCCACATTGCGTGCTGGGACGGCGCGCACCAGTGCATTCATCTGGATCGCGT
>CAZVYV010000058.1:0-12564 GCA_964630985.1 uncultured Occallatibacter sp. | reverse complement strand
AAGGTGCTCTACCACAATGACGGTGACAACAGCTTCTCTGATGTGAGCTACCCCGCGGGAATTGCGCAAACCACCATTCCATTCGTTGGCTGGGGTGATGGCTTCATCGACTACGACAACGACGGTTGGCTCGACCTCTTCATGGTCAACGGCCACGTTTATCCGCAGGTCGATCAGCATCCCTGGGGCACGAGCTTTGCCGAACGCCCGCTGCTGTTCCATAACGTGCCAGATCCCGGCCGCAAAGACCGCAGGTTCGAGAACGTGCGCCCGGTCAAGGGATCCGGACTTGCCGACGTGATTCCAGCGCGCGGCGCGGCATTCGGTGACCTTTTCAATGATGGCAAGATCGACGTGATCATCAACCCCATTGACGGTCCGCCGGTTTTACTGCGCAACGTGAATCCTGACCGTCATCATTGGGTCGAAGTCCAGCTCGTGGGTGGACCGAAGAGTCCGCGCGATGCCACCTGCGCGACTGCGTATCTGACGGCCAACGGCATGCGCCAGCGTCAGGATGTTCTGGCCAGCGGCAGCTATATCTCGGCCAACGACCGCCGGCTACACTTCGGATTGGGCGATGCGACGGACGCAGGCTCGCTCGAGATTCACTGGCCTTCAGGCGACAAGGAAATTATCAAGCTCCCTGCGGTCGATCGCATCTACACGATTACTCAAGGGAAAGGAATTACCGGTGCATTGTGTGGGGACAAGTCGTGCGACACGACTGCCCACGAATCAGAAGGCGGCTTACACTAAACAATTCGAACTTCTTTTTAAGAGGAGAATCCAATGCTCGAAGAGCGATCATTATCGTCGAAGTGTATCGGTAGCGGCGATTCGTCAGATGTTTCCTAGAACTTGTAACCGGCCCACAAAGCCCAGTAGTTGAGACTGCGCCCCGGCAGCGTCTGCTTTATGAAGGGCCCGGCATAGAAGAGCCCATAGTCGGCCTGAAACCACAGATGGCGATTCGCCTGCCATTGAACCTCTGTGCCTGGCCTGTCTCCAACGAACCGCGCGCGGCTCCCGTCCGAAGCTGCGATCAAAAATCCCGGAATTGCGTAGACACCATCCTCAAGGCTCTCCCGCCACTGAAGAATCCAATCGGCAAAGATGGACACACCGTGGGGAGCCTCAAGCTGAACTTTTGGATGAATGTCCATAAAATTCAAGGGCCCCGGACCGGTGGATGCGAACACGCCGAAGTAGTGTCCGCTTGGATACAACGGATTGAAGGTTCCGAGCGTGTTGCTGTCCGGGTGGTCTCCACTCGCGATGTCAGCGTTCACGCTGAACCGCGGTTTCAGCGGCGCTTCCGGGAATTTATATCCCGTGTTTGAAGCAAGCGTCCATGCCTCGATGCCTGCCGGTCCGAAAGTGCCGAATTGCCAGACGCCCTCAAAATCAAAGTCCAATCCGGGCCGTTCCGTCGCGGCGGGGTGGAAAATCCGCGCTCCCAGGGAGTGGCGCACCTCCTGGGCGGTGCCTCGGTCGAAAGTCACCGCCTTACTATTCAACCCCAGGTAGTACACATCGAAAATTTCCTTGCCTGGCATGGTTCGTGTTGCGTACAAGCCCCAGAAACCAATGGCATGGTTCGGGTAGTTATCGAAGAAGCCAGAGTTGTCGAGGTCTGGCCGCATCGCGAACGCATCTGCACTCCATGCATCGGCTTTACTTTTTATCATGAATCCATCGAAACTTAGACGGCTGTTCGGCCCTTCGCGCAAATCGATCAGCCGCCCGGAGCCGTAGTACAGTTCCTGTCTGCCAACTCGAAACCAGATCGATTTCCCATCTCCGTAAGTACCAACCTCCAGGAATGCAAGCTGGAAATCCAACCTCTTTTCATCAATCGGACGTGGGCCCCCTATCCGGAACTTATTCAACGCACTTTTTAATTCGACAAACGTCCGAACGTGTTCGCCGAAGTGAGCGTCGAAGTGAAGCATGTATCTTTGATTGAAATATCCATTCATATAGGGCTGCTGGCCCCAATTATCATTACCGATCTGCTCCCAGACCTCTCGGGCTTCGCCTCCGATTGAGAGATACGATCTTGACAGATACGATCCTTTCGACCCGCTCCCGAATGGAATGTACTTGATCGGATCCCAAAAATCCTGGCGGAGTGCAGGATCCTTGAGAAAGCTCCAGTCCTCGTCCTCGGTCAGTAATCTGTAACTGCGATCGGGTGCTGGCGGGCTGGTTGTCTGGTCCGACTGGGCATGCGCGGGCAGGATGCCAATGAGAAACGCCACCGCGAAGATTGAGTAGATTCGCATCGAGAGTGTTTCGTCAGCAGCCTACTTTGGAAGAATCTCTTTGGTTGCCTTTTGAATCCTGTCGCAAATGCTGCTCACCTAATTCGCCTCAGTACCGGCCGGCCGCGATCCCGCGGCCGCGGCCGGTTTCCCGACGGGCGAATGGATCTCGGCGATATAGCCACCGGGGAATTGCACCAGGGCCGCATTCCGCTGATCGGAGGAATAGCTATCGACCAGAATCGCGACTCCGGCTGCTTTGGCCTTGGCGAGTGTATCCGTTAGGTTCGCGACCTCATAGCCGGTTGTCTCCCATCCGTAGGGATACGGAAGATGGCCATCCGTCACCAGCACGGTCATCTTGCCGAACTTCGATTCAATCCGAATTCGCCGATAAGTGTCAGCCGGCCGCCCGATCTCGACGCCGGGCGCATGTCGGTCATCGGAGACGACATTGCCGCGGGAGAAGGCAAGAAAACTGCGCAGAAACGCGGCCACCCCATCGGCTGAAATATAGACACGGTTTTCTGGAACAGTCTGGAGCGGTGCGGCGGATGAGAAGGTTGTATGCCAATAGAGCTGCATATTCACGCCGCCGGGCCATTCGACGATGACATCGCGCCCGATTGGATCGTTAAACGGAGTGACAATTACGTCAGCTCCATCAGCGCGCGCAGCCTGGGTCGCCGCGTCCATGTCCGTCACCAAATAGCCTGTCCTTTCCGCGCCGAACGGATACGGGACCGGCGTCTGGAAACCGAACACTGAAAAGAGTCCCACGGGGGTGCGCACCGCCTGCCACATGGTGCTGCTCGGAGTTGGCGTCACAGTCATAACTGCAGGCTTGGAGGAACTGCCGCCGAAAGTGGCCAGAAGAGCGGCGACGAGTTGATCGAAATCTTTCGGTTCGACGTACACGTGAGTCGTACCGTATTCGGGCCCAACCGCCACGTTTGCAGCTCCAGCTGCTTGCGTACTCTGCGCGACTGCCATGGGAAGCAGACATTGACTCGCAATACCGACAGTCAGAAGGATTGCGAAAGCTATTGCGGCAAGAGTCTTATTCAAACGCATCAGGATCTCCTTAGTTGCAACTACTCAAATGCGTCGAAATGAATATGAGGTTTGCGGCGCCTCGATTGCCACCGCCTGAACAAACGACGGGAAAACATTCGCCGCGATCTTGGCATTATAAACAATGCCTTCTGAGGACATCGGATCTCCCTCTCTGATCGCTTCAGGTTGAACATATTGGGGGCAGAACGAGGGTGTTCCGCTGCGCACGTCCGATTGTTCGTGTGAAACCGCGCCAACACGGCATCATGATTCCGCGGCGATACTCATGCTACCCGCTCTCGACCGAGAATATGGTTCCCGCAAACGGCTTTGCCGATTCTTGCCGCGCCCAATCTCGCTTCGACTTTCAACCTATTTGCGCCCAGCTCACCAACCTTGCGCCAGTCTGGCCGTGACGTCTCCACGCTAAAGCACCGCTACCCGAAAAATCGCTCATGCGCTCATTTACGGCATTCCGGGAGAATCACCGGCAAACAGGACTGAACTCGAAATAGGGATAATGTCCGGATAGGCGACAATCCTTCAGGAACTCGGCAGTAGCATCTTTGACTGCCTACGGCTGGGAACGATCCGTAACTTCTCGCTTCTGCCTCTCCATCAAGTCGAGCTTGACCTGCAAAGCGCGTCTTTCTTCCATCACTCTATCGAAACGATGGCCGACGGCGACTTTCTTGTCTGCGGTCAGGGCCATGTTGTTCAACTCTTTTGAGAGGGTATCGCGGACCTGCTCGCACATTGCCAACTGCTCTTTATATGTCTGGATTCTAAGTCTGACGGTATCTGATTCCATGGCCCAACCCCAATTGCGCGCCGGACCTCAGCCATAGGTCGGCAGCAAAGCCCCCTCACCGGCGAAGCGTCTACCGGAGGGCGCGCATGCGGGGAAGCATACGCTCATTGGAGTCGAATGCGTGTTCTAAATCACACTCTTAATCCACAAACTCAGCTATTCTCACGCAATGCGCGCCACTCGTGACCAACGCTCCGACAGAAACGAAACCGAGACGACTTCCGGCGTCGACGCGCAATTTTCGAAATCTGAAATAGTCGCGATCGGGCTGAAGCTACCAATCTCCATCTTGAAGGCGATATTGGCCGTGTGCAAGCTATCCGGCGAATCATTGCAGAGCCGTTATGACGAGTGCACAGAGGAAAAGCCCCTTCGCGCCATCTTCGCTGAATGGACCCAGGTAAGGCAGATCGGCCTTGCAGCCCAAGAAGCACTGGATGAGCTGGCAACGCGCCAGTAGCAACGCGCGCGAAAGCCCCTCATTCCCGAGAGGCTTCGTGCCAGTGGTAGAGGGGATGCCGTAATTGAAACTCTAGCGGAATTGCGCCCTAATTCCGGCGATTCAAGTCACATCCTACTGATCCAAATGCGGCTATAGTATCTTCCGTGCGCACCCTCTGACGCTGAAACTCGGGTTCAGAGAAAGAGTCTCTGGCCTCAGACGGAGGCTCGGCGCGCTCACTTCGGGGCTAGCTCCCGGGCAAGGTGAACATGGAACCGACGTTGCGCGATAAGAGAATTGAGCATCTTAGAACGAAAATCGTGGGGTGCCAGCAAGAATGCTCGGCATTGGCTACAAAATCAACATCGCCTTATCTAACCCAGGAGGAAAGGACTGAGATCATCAGCCTTCAGACCCAAACCATCCAGCAGTGCCACAGCTTACGACGCATGCTTGGCCTATATGAAGATAAAGATTAAGACGAGAGCAGCGCACTATTAGGGCAGTGTCCAAGACACAGGCGCGTGCCAGATCAATCCAAAATTTCTCTTCCGCGATGCCCAGCAGCCGCATTGGCGCGCCCTTAGACGAACCGCTGAAAATCCGTCAATCCAATGCGGAGTCACAGAGTCCGGCGTAGACTCTGTACATGACCAGAAAACCGGAATTGCTACTTGACTACCGTCCGAATTCGCAGCCGACCTCTGCGAAGTGTTCCTCTTGCGACGCTCAAATGCCGCTCATGGAATCCAAGGGCGCGTCGCCGGAGGAAAGTAAGAAATGGTTTGAGATTCAATTCGGTCTACACATGAGACAGAAACACAGCCGCGAAGATGTGAACCCGCGAAAATACTTGGTGCAGTAAATGCGGCCGACACGGAGATTCGCAGGGCCGCGCGAATTTTCGAACGTTTGTATGACAATGCGAAAGAGATAAGCACAAGAGAATGCGGCACTTTCCTCAATTTTCAACCTGAGCGCCTTCGCGACCAAATCGATATTGGGTATGGAGAGCGCATCAGATTTGAAAATCCATTCAGACACCATTATCAAAGCGCAAGACATTCGGTCGGATCCCTCGAATTCGGGGGCAGGTCAGTTGCAGCTGCAAAACTCATTGCGCAGACTCATGCGCTTGCATATTTGGGGCTTCGAACGCATTGAGGCTGAGCATAAAAGTTCTAAAATCGTCCTCTAGCGCCGACCATTATTCTCAATACTTTGCGAGCCCTAAACGAACTGATAGGAGGATCATCTGCTCTTAGGGCAGATGATCTATTGCTCGGAGGCCGGTCTTTGTTGGGTTTTCGTCGCTCGATGGATGCACTCACCGCTACAAGATCGGCTACTGGGGACTTCGATTGCAGTTTGGCCCGATTCGGCTTCCTTCAAAGCGCGATGAATCTCCTCTTCACTTTGACCCCGCCTTTCCCTCTTCTGGTCCGCCTCTTCCGATTCCGAGAACCACGACCGCAGCCAACTCTCAACTTCGCGCTAGCGAAGCCTTCGTGTTTGGGATCAGTTGATGTGTCACTCCTTCATTGTTGGCTTGACTTAGGGTTCGGAATGAATTGGGGGTTGGGGATGACTTTCGGGTCATATACAGCCGCATCCTTGAGGTAGAGGATGAGAGTGGGTCAATATCATGCAGGTTCGGGTCTTGTTGTTAAGTTTCGGTCTTAGATTATCCAAGCTGTCCAGTTCGGCCACCAATCCTTACCAAGTTCTTCGTCGGGTCTTGAAACTCGCCTGGATTCTGCTGTTAGGGTTTCCCGGATTCATTGCATACTCTGAACAAACCCCCGATCTCACTCAGAAGAGCCTCGCAGACCTGATGAACATTGAGGTTACCTCGGTATCCAAAAGGGAGCAGAAGACTTCCCAGATCGCTGCGGCTGTTTTCGTCATCTCTCGAGAAGACATCGATCGCTCTGGCGCACTGAATATTCCCGACCTTTTGCGCATGGTTCCCGGGCTCGACGTGGCGCAAATCGACGCCAGCAAATGGGCGATCAGCGCCCGCGGCTTCAACGGCCAATACTCCAACAAGCTCCTTGTCCTGATTGACGGGCGCACTGTATATTCGCCGATCTTCGCCGGAGTCTTTTGGGATTCCGAAAACGTTCCACTCGACAGCATCGAGCGCATAGAAGTTATCCGGGGTCCAGGTGCCGCCGCTTGGGGATCCAACGCAGTAAATGGCGTCATCAATATCATTACCCTCAGCGCCAAAGACTCCCAAGGTGGCAGCTTTTCCGCCGGCGCGGGCAACGCCAGCGTTGGCCCGGCGACCATTCGTTACGGCGCAAAGGCCCGCGGCATCGGTGCCTATCGCATTTTTGCGGAAGGCTTTCACGTCAGCATGCTGCCCACTTTAGCCGGACTGGATGGCCATGACGACGGGCGTCTCATCCACGGCGGTTTCCGAACCGATACGAACTTGTCTGCGAAGGATTCCCTCACTACCGAGGGAGAAATCTATCAAGGAAATGCGGGTGAGCTCGCTTTTACGCCAATTTCCCTGATGCCGCCGGAAAGTGCAATCGTCGCTCTGCGCGACCGCTACTCAGGCGGGAACTTGCTCGCGCGGTGGAATCGCACTTTCTCCCCAGCATCCAAGACCTCTCTCCAGCTCTATTTCGACCGCACCGTTCGTGGGGATACCACTTACAACCTCGGCCTTAATACATTCGACATAGACTTCCAACACCACATTGTCCTGGGGGCGAGACAAGATATCGTCTGGGGGCTTGGCTATCGTGTCAGTATGGATGACATTAGTCCGACACTTAGAATCTCTGCCACTCCTCAGAATCGCCGTACCCAACTCTTCAGTTCGTTTGCCCAAGATGAGATCGCAATAGAGCCCGATCGCGTCCACTTAAGTCTAGGCGCACGTGTCGAGCACAATGACTACACTGGATTCGACTTCCAACCTTCAGCTCGTCTGGTGTGGACGCCGAACGGCAAGAATTCTATCTGGGGTGCAGTCTCCCGCGCCGACCGCATCCCTGCCCGAAGTGACACAGACTTCCGTGTGAACTTCGAGGCCCTTCCTGGACCTGGCAATGTGCCGATCCTTGTTTCCCTGTTCGGGAATCCAAACCAGAGAAACGAGAAACTAACGGCATTCGAAACAGGTTATCGGACTACGTTGACGAACCGATTCTCGATGGATTCGACCATTTTCTATAATCGCTATCGCGATCTGACCTCGGTGGAACCTCAGGCCTCGCGGATTGAGAGTAATCCGCCCCCAATTCACTTGCTTGTCCCGGAGTCGTTCGGAAACAGTCTTTTCGGGGAAACGCACGGTGTTGAAGTCTTTGCAAACTGGAAGGTGGCGAGGGTCTGGACTCTCAATCCAGGCTACACGTTCCTCGCTATACATCTGCATGAATTTGCCAACAGCCAGGATGGCTCCATCCCTGGAACACAGGGCGGCACTCCGGACCACGAGGCACAGTTGCGCTCCAGTGTCAGCTTGCCCTGGAACCTCCATTGGAATGCCTCGGCATATTTCGTCAATCGTCTTCCCGCGTTGTTGATCCCCTCATACACCCGCATCGACACCGGCTTGAACTGGCAGCTTGGAGAGAACTTATCTCTGAACTTTGTAGGGCAGAATCTCGCGAAAGACCTCCATCCGGAATATTCGGGCCCCAACTCCACCGTGCAGCCCGGATTGATGCGACGGGCAGCCTACGCTAAAATCTCGTGGTCCTTCTGAACGAAGGTCGATTATGACTTGCGCATCCAACAATCCGGCCATGCACCAGTCTTCCCGGCAAACCTGTATATCCGCGCGAATCATCGAGCTTCTTTGCGTCGTCCTGCTCGCCTTGGGAATTCCGCGGCCTGCCTGCGCCCAATACCCTGCCGATGAGTATCAGGTGAAAGCCGCTTTTCTTTTCCATTTTGCGCAGCTCGTTGAATGGCCCCCCGACGCGTCAAACGCCGGAGATCAATCCATAACCTTGTGTATTTTCGCCGACGAGACGCACCTACAGGACTTGCAAGGCACCCTCGAGGGCAAGCTCGTCGGAACCCGCGTTCTGCATGTCCACCTCCTCAGCAAGTCATATTCCATCCGGAGCTGCAATATTCTTTTCTTAAGCAGCGACGAAGAGGGGCGCCAGGCCGCGATCCTAAAGAGCCTGCGGGGTCAACCCGTCTTGACAGTCGGTGAAACCTCCAGCTTTCTTTCCGACGGAGGAATGATACGGCTTCGTCTTGAAAAAGATAAGGTGCGCTTCGACATCAATGCGGGCGTCGCAGACTCGTCCCACATCAGAATCAGTTCACAGTTGCTGCTCCTCGCCACGTCGGTGAATTTCGGAGACGGTTTGGGGAGGGGAAAGCCAAGCGATGCGCACTAGAGACTTATCGGTCCGCGCCAACCTGATTCTCCTGATTCTCACTGCAAGCACCCTGGCGGTCGTGTTGGCATCCTTTGCATTCGGCGTCAACGAGCGCAATAGTTACCGTTCGAGTGCCGTTCGTGAACTCACCGCCCTTGCCGATACCCTCGGAGCAAATACTGCCGCCTCCCTAGCGTTTAACGATCAGAAGACTGCCGAGGGGATGCTGGGCGCCCTCGCGACCGAACCTAACATCCTTGCCGCATTCCTCTACAACACTGATGGGAGTACCTTTGCGGAATACCGCCGTCGCGGCAATCAGAATGGTCTCGTGGTTCCCGCTCTGCGCCCCGATGGAGCCTACTTTGATGGCAAGGCGCTCACGCTTTATCGCGGAGTGCTTCTCAATGGGCAGCGCACCGGCTCCATCGCTCTGGATTTTGATCTCACCGACCTTCGTTCCCGGCTTTTCGAATATGTGAAGATCGCCCTTCTCGTCCTTATTCTCTCTGTGGTTGTGACATTGCTGGTTTCATGGCGCCTCGCGGCTTCGATTGGGAACCCACTGGTGCAATTAGCCGATATCGCTCGCCGGGTCTCTGCGGACAAGGACTATTCCATCCGCGCCAAAATTCATGGTGGGGGCGAAACCGGTCTTCTCATCCAATCGTTCAATGAAATGCTCTCCCAGATTGAATCACGGGAACGGGCACTGAAAGAGAGCGAAGAACGCTATGCCCTCGCAGCCCGCGGCGCCAACGATGGTCTTTGGGATTGGAATCTCACGACCGGTGGGATCTATTTCTCTCCCCGCTGGGGCCATATGCTCGGTTACTCAGAGAGCGAGTCTTGGTCGAGCCACGAACAGTGGTTCAGCCAAATTCATGCCGGGGACCGCGAGCGCGTCCGCGCTGAGATCACCGCGCATTGCGAGGGCAAGACCCCAGAGTTCGTGAGTGAATACAGAATGCGTCACAAGAACGGCGGCTATATTTGGACGTTGAGTCGCGGTATCGCGGTCCGCGACTCAACCGGCAAAGCTGTCCGCATAGCAGGCTCACAGACTGACATTACCGAAGGCAAAGTCGTTGACCCGCTCACTCGCCTCCCAAACCGGCTCTACCTCATCGACCGCCTCGAATCCGCAATCGAGACCAACCGTCAGCATGACAAGCTCTTCGCTGTCCTATTCGTCGATCTCGATCAATTCAAACTGGTCAATGACAACTGCGGGCATGCGGCAGGCGATGAGCTGCTCGTCGACGTAGCCGGTCGGCTGCGTTCCTGCATTCGCTCCGATTCACGCCGGGGTGGCGCCGGAGAATCCATCGTAGCGCGCCTTGGGGGAGACGAGTTTGCCATTTTCCTTGGTGATATTCAGCATGATACCGATGCCTCTACGATCGCTGCGCGTTTGCTCGAACGGCTTGGTGTGCCGTTTTACTTCGAGGGCCGCCGCCTGCTCGTCTCTGCCAGCATTGGAATCGCCTTAAGCACGACCGGCAACACGCCGGAAGAACTTCTGAATAATGCGGATACGGCAATGTACCTTGCCAAGACAAGCGGCAAATCACGCTTCAAATTCTTCAACGAGAGTTTGCGCAAGCAGGTTGTCACCCGTTTTGAAATTGAAACCGACTTGCGCAGAGCCATCGACGCTCAGCAATTTGTTGTTCACTACCAGCCGATTGTCTCGGCCATTGATCAGCAAATTCGTGGATTCGAGGCACTCGTTCGCTGGAATCACCCTGAACGCGGGCTCATCCAACCTGGAGAGTTTATTCCGGTCGCCGAGGGAAGCGAACTCATTGTCCTGCTTGGCCGCTGGATTCTGCGCGAGTCTTGCCGCCAAATGGCGGAATGGCAGAAGAACCTCGTTCCCGATCCAGCTCTAACGATCAGTGTCAATGTCTCTGCCCGGCAATTGAACGATTCCCATTTGGTCGAGGACGTAGAGTTTGCGCTGGCAGAAAGTGGACTAGCCCCCGAATCTCTGACGCTCGAAATGACCGAAAGCTCCATTATGGGGAACACTGAGCAAACGCATGCAACCCTTGATCGCCTGAAGGCGATGAACGTCCGACTCGAAATTGATGACTTTGGGACCGGATACTCTTCGTTGAGCCGCCTTCAACGGCTTCCTTTCGACTCTCTCAAAATCGACCGGTCATTCGTCCGTGAACTAGGCGACGGAAACCGCAGCCTCGACATTGTAAAGGCCATCATGCAACTGGCACACTCCCTGAGACTCGAGGTCATCGCCGAAGGCGTCGAGACTAAGGAACAGCTGCACACTTTGCGTGGGTTAGACTGCGATCAGATTCAGGGCTTCCTATTCTCAAAACCAGTTGACGCCGCTGCAGCAGAGTGGCTTTACCGAACGACACGTGAATCCGGGGTTATCTCATCTCCAGCTGGTCTTTCTCTGCCTGTAGATTTGAAAGATAGAAGGCAAATGCACGTTGTGACCTTCAACCCTCCGACGAAAGCGGTTGGGAAGCCAAGGGAAATGGATGCACTTCAGGAATCAGTTGGGCGATTGGTTAGCTGAGAGGAAACTGACGGGGGTTCAGTAATTGCTTTTCCCTGAAGGCCCGCAGGTTTGTCCGAGATCGCGCACTCATGCACCAGACGGAACACAAGTCGTCGGTCATGCTCGCGAAATACATTAGCATCGGCCAGCTGTTCACGCACAACGCGGCCGCCGACCTCGGCATTTAACAACTTTCTGGCTCCCGAGAAAAAAGGGGCCTATCGGAAGCATGCGATCGAAAGGGGACTGCAGGAATCGCTATAGAGCTGATCGGATGTATCTACTTGATTGCATTCCCGACGATGCGATCCCCTCTCTCGAGCTCCTCCCTCGGGCTCGGCGAGAAAATAACTGGCGGCCAAGTCCTTCCTATTGAAAGGTTTGGGTTGGAGCGACCCGGCAGCATCCTGTTTGTTATTGCGAATATTCGTAATATCGAATATACTTCGTAGCATGCAAGAGGCGCTGCGCACTTACAAGGCCAATATCTTTCGCGCGCTCTCTCATCCCACCCGCATCGCCATCCTTGAGGTCTTGCGCGACCACGAACTCCCCGCGCGGACCATCCAGGAGAAGCTCTGCCTCGAACAAGCGAATCTCTCGCAACACCTGGCAATTCTGCGGAGCCATCAGATTGTCGTGAACCGCAAAGACGGCAACCAAGTCTTCTATTCCATACGAAATCCTGTGCTCCTGCAGGTTCTCGACATCATGCGCCAGTACATTCAAGGAAGCCTCGCCGACGCCGTTCAGATGCTCGGGGAATTTGAATTCGAGGCTCCTTCGGAATGATCTCTGAGCTTTTCCTGAGCGGAATCATCATCTGGCTTGCGGGCGCCGTGGCCAGTCTGGCCTTATGGCGCAAACCGATTGCCGCTCGCCGGGTGGCCTGCGCGGCGGCGCTGGCAGGGTCGCTCCTCGATCTCTCCGCTTCGGCATTCGCAATCTTCAGCAGCAGCCCCACCGTGATCGGTCTTCCGTTCGGCAACCCGGTCTTTTCATGGGCCGTCAGAATTGATCCGCTATCGGCATACTTCAACGTGACGCTCGGGGTGCTGGCTGCCGCCGTGTCGCTCTATTCGTTCGGCTACCTG
>CAZVYV010000057.1:0-12628 GCA_964630985.1 uncultured Occallatibacter sp. | reverse complement strand
GGCCCTCTTCCAAAAGCATCGTGGTATTGCCGGTGTAAGCGTCGCCCATGGCGATAGCCCACTGGATGGGTGCAGCGCCGCGGTATTTGGGCAGCAGGGAAGCGTGCAGATTGATGCAACCAAGCCGCGGCAGCGCGAGCATCCAAGGCGGAATGATTCGGCCATAGGCCACAACGACGATGGCGTCGGGGGCGACGGATTCAAGCTGCGAGCGAAACTCCGCGTTGCTTCGAATTCTTTCGGGCTGCGCGACCGGAAGACCGGCAGCAAGCGCGGCCTGCTTCACGGCTGGGGCGGTGAGTTGCTGGTCGCGCCCCGTAGGCCGGTCGGGCTGCGAGACGACGAGGGCGATTTGATGGCGAGCGGCGAGCAGAGCTTCAAGCGTGGGAACAGCGAACTCCGGAGTGCCGCAAAAGACGATCTTGAGGCCGTTCCCAGCATTCGTCATGGCAGGGCTACCAGGTTCCCTCATTTTGCATCTTGCGAATCTTGCGCAGATTCAGGCTGCGCTTGAGCGGACTCATGCGAAAGAGAAACACGACACCGTCGAGGTGATCGATCTCGTGCTGGAAGGCGCGGGCCAGCAACTCTTCGCCGTCCATCTCAAACCATTTTCCGTTGGCATCCTGCGCGCGGATACGGACTTTGGCGGCGCGAACGATTCTCTCGCGAATCTCGGGAAAACTGAGGCAGCCTTCTTCCTCGTACTGACGGCCTTCGCTCACGATGATCTCTGGATTGATCAGCACCAGCTTCTGCTTGGGATCCTTGCCCATGCTGAGGTCGACGACCGTGATGCGCTTGGGGACGCCGACCTGCGGCGCGGCCAGGCCGATGCCTTGCGAAGCGTATGTGGTCTCGAACATATCGGCGACCAGCTTGCGCAACTCGGCGTTGAATTCGGTGACCGGTTCGCCGGGCTGCTCCAGCACCGGCTCGGGATATTTCACAATCGTCAGAATCATTGCCGCTATCAAAAACTCCGTATCTGTTCGATGTATCCGTCAAAATTCCGTTTCAACTCCGGCAAGGAGTCGCCGCCGAATTTCTCGCGGGCCAGGTTGGCCAAAACCAGCGCCACCATAGCCTCAGCGGCCACGCCGGCAGCCGGAACCACGCAAATGTCGCTGCGCTCGTAGCTTGCGCTGGTGGGCTCGCGCGTGTCAAAACGCACCGATTCGAGGGGCTGGCGAAGCGTGGAGATGGGCTTCAAGTAGCCGCGGACGACGATGTCTTCGCCGTTGGAGACGCCGCCCTCGATTCCGCCGGCGTTGTTATGCGGGCGGGTGAATCGTGTGGGCTTTCCGAGCGGATTCTCGCTCGCGTAGTGAATGGGATCGTGGACGCGCGAGCCGAAGGTTGCGGCGGCGGCGACTCCGCGGCCGATTTCTACGGCCTTGACGGCTTGCAGGCTCATCACCGCCCAGGCAAGCTGGCCGTCGAGGCGTTCATCCCAGTTGGCGTAGGAGCCGAGGCCGGCGGGAACCGCGTGGGCGACAACTTCAAAGATGCCGTTCACGGTGTCGCCAGCCTTGGACGCGGCGTCGACTTCGTCTTTCATCCGGGCTTCGGCGGCGGGATCGACGCAGGCGAGAACGACTTCTTCCTTTGTCGCGAGGGCAGCGATTTCTTCCCACGATGGGTCGCCTTCCAGCTCGACGCTGCCCACGCGAACGACGTGGCTTGCGACTTCGACCCCCAGGCTGCGCAGCAGCAGCTTGGCGAAGGCCCCGGCGGCAACGCGAGCGGCGGACTCGCGCGCAGATGCGCGCTCAAGGACGTAACGAGCGTCGGGGAAGTTGAATTTGAGTGCGCCGGCAAGGTCAGCGTGGCCGGGCCGAGGCGAAGCGACAGCACGATGCTTGGCGGGATCGCCGGTCTCGACAGGCAGCTTCTCCTGCCAGTTCTTCCAGTCGCGATTGATGAGCTGAATGGCGATGGGCGAGCCGATGGTCTTGCCGTGGCGCACGCCGGAGAGGATGTGAGCCTGATCGGTTTCGATCTTCATGCGGCCGCCGCGGCCGTAGCCCTGCTGGCGCCGCCAAAGCTCGCGGTTTACGAATTCGAGGTCGACAGGAACGCCAGCGGGAATTCCGGAGACCAGAGCAATGAGAGCCTCGCCGTGGGATTCACCGGCTGTGGAGAAGCGGATCATACAGATTCGATTGTAAATGCGCGCAGGCGTGGAACCACATTTTCAAGAAGTCCAGCAGCTCCTCCGGCGGGCGCAGCCAGACATCGGCAGCGGTGGGCCGCGGCTCGCGGCGAACCAGCACCCCGAGCCCATGCCCTCTGATGGCGCGAAACGCCGATTCGTCGGTCAGATCGTCGCCGAGATAAGCAGCAGGACGGCGCTCGAGGCTGTGGGTCTCTTCAAGAATTACCGCTACTGCTCCGCCTTTATCGCGGCCTGCGCGTAACTCGAGGCCGGCTTCAAATTCAAGCAAGCTGAGGCCGTTCATCCGGGCCACGGACTCGAATAGCGCGCGAGTTCGCTTTTCGATGATTCTGGCCCGTGCAGGTGCGACGCCGCGCCAATGCATGACGATCGCGTTGGGTTTTTCCTCAATCAGGCCCCCAGTTGCTTCGCGCTTGAGTTGCTCGCTTAGCGCATCGAGCTCCGCGCGGACTGCGGGAGATAGCGGCTCCAACTCGCGGCGGCCGTCAGGATGCAACCGTTCCGCGCCATGGAGGCCCCAGACTTCGGGAGCGGGCTCAACCTGCAGCAGCGGAAGGATCTCCTGTGCGGGGCGGCCAGTGACCACGACCAGGTGTGTCCGGCCCTGACTCTGGATTCTATTCAGGAGGTCGCGCACACCCGCCCAGGGTTGCGCCCTGAAGCGATCGACGCGGAAGGGCGCCAGTGTGCCGTCATAGTCGAGAAGCAAAGCAGGCCGCGCCGCGCCGGCAAAACAGCGGAAGAAATCGTCCAACTTCGCTTGTGCCTCGTTCGTCAATCGAGTTCGCTTTCAGGCCAGCTTTTCTTCCGGCAACTCAGCCGCGCTGACGACAGTGGGCGCGACGCGGTCGGGCGCAAGGGATTCCGCGGGTTCCAGCCGATGTTCGCGCAGGTCGCCCAGAATGTTCGCCGCCCACATATAAATGTTGTATTCCATCACCTGGCGGCGCATTCTCTGCATGCGCTCGCGGCGCTCCGCGCGGCTCATTTCCAGGGCGGCATGGATGGCCTCAGCGACGCCGACAACGTCGTATGGATTGACAAGCAACGCGTCGCGCAGCTCGACGGCCGCGCCAGTAAACCTGCTCAGCACCAGCACGCCGTCATCGTCGTCGCGGGCAGCCACGAATTCCTTGGCGACGAGGTTCATTCCGTCGTGGAGCGACGTGACAAGGCAAATGTCAGCGGCACGATACCAGTGGTTCACTTCCTGGTGATCGCACTGGCGCTCGATGAGAACGATGGGTTTCCAGTGGACAGTCTGATAAAGGGAGTTGATTCGGTCCACGGTTTCATGAACGCGGCGGCTGAGATCGGCGTAGCTGGGGATGCGCGTGCGACTGGGAGCCGCGATTTGCACCATCGTGAGCCGCTCGCGGTGCCAGGGGTGATCTTCGAGAAGCTGACCGAAGGCTTCGAGACGCTCGACGATGCCCTTGGTATAGTCGAGCCGGTCGACACCGACTGCCAAGGTTTCAGCACGCACACCGTAGTCGCTCAGCAGTTGACGCCGCGCAGCATCGCGCTCTTCCTCCATCGTCTCGCCGTCCCAACTGGCCGCAGGCCGCATCGCGTCGTCGAACGCGACGCTTACCGGATAAGGCCGGATCGAGCTGGCATGCCCGTGACGGAGCACGGTCATGTGATCGCGGTCGGTGCGTGCTTCAAGCACCCGATCTACCGTGGCAAGAAAATTATGGCAATGAAGAGGAATGTGAAACCCGATCAGGTCGGCGCCGAGCAGCCCATCAAGCAATTCAGTCTGCCATGGGCAAATCCCGAATGCCTCGGGATTGGGCCAGGGGATATGCCAGAAGATTGCGACACGCGCGTCGGGACGTTCCTTCTTGATAAGGCGCGGCACCAGAGCCAGGTGATAGTCCTGCACAAATACGACCGGGTCCACATTGTCCCGCATCTCTTCGAGCACCGCATCCGCAAACCGCTGGTTGATGAGTTGGTAGCATTCCCAGTCTGCGGCGCGAAAGATCGGCCGAGTATGCGCAATGTGGCAAAGCGGCCACAGCCCCTCGTTGGAGAAGCCCTCGTAGTAGCGCGCCTCTTCCTGCTCCGTCAGCCAGACTCGGCGCAGGGTGTAGCGCGGATCGTCCGGGGGAACGCGTAAACAGTCGAATTCGTCCACCGTGGCTCGATCCGCATCGCCGGTACCGCTGGCCACCCAAACGCCGTCACATGCCCGCAGGACCGGCTCAAGCGCGGTGACCAGGCCGCTGGGCGGCACAACGCAGGAGACTTCTCGCCCTTTGCGCACGTGCATGTAAGGCTCGCGGTTCGAGACGACGAAGATCTTGCTTGAACCGGCGCGGTTGCGGATATGCACCGCGAGGCGCTCGGCGGTCCAAAGGTTTGCGCCGGCTTCACGAAGCCGGGCTTCAGCGGCTGCGGCTGCGCGCGCCGCTTTCAGGCTCGCCGCCATGGTTTCCACCTCTCGCGCGAGAGGCGAGAATAATCGGAGCGCTCCCAGCTCCGACTCCGCGGATTCCTGAGCGTCGCCCGTGCGAAGCAGGCGCAGGCGCTCAACTGCTCGGCTCATCGGGCGAAGGAGGAACCAGCGCACCATAAGGAACGTGATTCCCACGATCACAATCACAAACGCGACAATGCGCCAAAAGCTGCGCCGCCAGAGAGCGATGCCTTCGGAGCGGATATACCCGGCGTCCACCACGAGAGCGATGGCGCCTTCCAATTGGTTTCCGTTATGGATGGGAAAGGTTTGCTCCAGCCACTGCCATTGACCCGCATGCCCAAATGCACCGGCCTCGACGCCGCCCTGCAGCGATTTCTCCACGACCCCCTGGCCGAGCGCCCCCATCACCTCCGGAGGGCCGCTGCCGGCAAGCAGGTCGCCGTGCGCGTTATAGATTGCCAACCCCAGCGCGCCGGTCCCGTCCTTGAGGAGCTGCGTTAAACCGGGAAGACCAGACGAATCACCCGTTTCGAGGGCATTGCGCACATCCGGCTCGATGCTCGTGCCCATCCACTTGGTGCGACGCTCCAGATCCTCTCTCAAGTTATGCCTGTGGGCTAATACGTCAAAATAAGTGGAGGCAAGGGACACCAGCGTGACGCTTGCGATCAGAGCAACGATCAGACGCACGCGGAACAGGTGCATTGATACCTCCCGATGATGTATTAGATGCGCTCGACAGCGAAGGTGTCGTTTCGCTCGCGCGCCGAAGCCTCTTCAGCTGAACTTTGCATTGAGAGGAAAGCCACTTAGGGTCAGCACTTGCCATCGCTGTGCCACCATCTCCCGGTGCTTAAGAGCGCGAGCAGCCATACTCAATGCGAGAAATCATTTTTCACTTTCGATGCCGCGCGCTTCGCGTAAATGGATGGCCGATAGCCCCCGGTCCAGAGGTTCAGGGATCGCTTTGAGCGGCCTTTCCCTTCATGCCGGCCGATTCCATGCGCTATCCTGTCCTCTGAAGCGCGCAAACTTTCTGTTCGCAACACCCCGCAGCCCATGGCGATCATTGCAATCGACCGTACCGCCAAGAACATCGTGCTTGCCGTGCAGGAATATTCCCTGTTCGCGTGGCGGTCGATGCTCAATGTGTTCCACCCCCCGATCTACTGGACCGATTTCCTCATGCAGTCTGACGTGATCGGAGTCGGGTCGCTGCCCATCGTCATCCTCTCCGGCTTCTTTACCGGCGGCGTACTCGCTCTGCAGTCCGCAGCCACACTGTCGGAGTTTGGCGCCACGGCGGTCACGGGCCAATTCGTCGGCCTCACCATGATTCGCGAGCTTGGCCCCGTGCTTACTGGCATTATGGTGGCCGGCCGCAATGCATCTTCGATGGCCAGCGAATTGGGTTCCATGGTAGTGACCGAGCAGATCGATGCGATGCGCGCTCTGGGCGTAGACCCATTGCGCAAGCTCGTGACTCCGCGCATATTTTCCAGCATCGGAATGCTGCTGCTGCTCACAATCGTGGCCGATGCATTCGGAATCCTCGGTGGCGCCGCGGTGACGGTTCTTATCAGCCATCAAAACGGAACACAGTACCTCAACTCGGCCTACGAGCATTTGCGCTATTCCGACATCATCCAGGGCCTGGTCAAGCCCCTGTTCTTCGGCTACCTTCTCGGCTCCATCGGCTGCTTTTACGGCATGAGAACGACCGGAGGGACCGAGGGCGTTGGCCGTTCCACAATTTCGGCAGTCGTCACGTCATCCGTGTTGATCATCGCCGTAGACTTTGTCATCACGCATATGTTGCTCACCATATTCCCCACATGAGCCATGCTTCCATGCCTGCGGCTCAATCTTCGGCTCCGGTGCAGGACGCTGACCCGGTCGTCCGTCTTCGTGGAGTTTCAGCCGGCTTTGACGGACCCCCGGTGCTTGAGGACATCAGTTTTTCTGTTGCCCCCGCCGAGACTCGGGTTCTGCTCGGGCCCGCCGGCGTAGGCAAGAGCACCCTGCTCAAACTGATTATTGGGCTGATTCGTCCCCTGGAGGGCTCGATCGAACTCTTCGGCGAAGACATCTCCCGTCTGCCGGAGGAGCGCCTTTTCCCCTTACGCGCGCGAGCTGGAATGGTGTTTCAGGAAGGCGCTCTCTTCGATTCGCTCACGGTGCGAGACAATGTCGCCTATCAGCTGATCCAGGAGCGTGTGCCCGATGATGAGATCGACAGCCGAGTCCACGAGGCGCTTCGTTTTGTCGGCCTGGAAGAAACTTTCGCTTTATATCCCGCAAGCCTTTCGGGAGGCATGAGACGGCGCGTGGCGATCGCGCGTGCTCTCATCCACGACCCGGAACTGATCCTGTACGACTCGCCGACCGGGGGATTGGACCCGGTGACATCAACGACCATCATTGAACTGATTGTGAAACAACGCGATGTGCACGCGACCCCCTCTCTGCTGGTTACCCACCGGCTTCAGGATGCTTTTACGATGTGCACGCACCGCTTTGATCCGGATCAGAATTGCATGGTGCCGCTTCCCGCAGGTCAAATCAACGACAACACGACCTTTCTGATGCTCGAGCAGGGCCGTCTCATTCTGGACGGTTCTCTCCATGAGCTCCTTCACAGCACGAACCAAGAAGTCCGCGAGTTTCTCGAATAACGATGACTCCGAGCCTGGCGATATTACGGTCGCCGCTGCTGACTCCGTTCTTTCCCGATACAATTTGATGCGTGACCGCGAGTCTCTTCGATCTATACAAGATCGGCGTGGGGCCGTCCAGCTCGCATACCATGGGGCCGATGCGCGCAGCTTGCCGATTCGCGCGCGATCTTGAAACCGCCCGGCAGCTTGAGCGAGTTGCGCGCGTCCAGGTGGACCTGTATGGTTCCCTCGCGCTGACGGGCTTGGGTCACGGAACCGATCGTGCGGTCCTTCTCGGCCTCGCCGGCAACGAACCGGCTTCCATCGACCCTGCGGCGATTGAATCGACCGTGGCGGCGATTCGCACTTCAAAGAGTATGGAGCTCGCAAGCAAGAGGCGGCTCGATTTCGATGAGTCCCGTGACGTGGTCTTTCATCGAGATCAGATGTTTCCGCCCGGAGCGCAGACGCGGCACCCGAACGGGCTGCGCTTCACCGCATTCGATGCTGCGGGTTCAATCCTCGTCGAGCGCACCTTCTTTTCGATTGGCGGCGGATTCATTGTCGAGGACGCAGCGGCCGACAACCAGGGAGGCGAGCCAGAGGCTTCTCTCCCTTATCCGTTCCACAGCGCCGCCGAGTTGCTTGAATCGGCGCGGGCGCACTCGCTATCCATCGATCGGGTGATGTTGGCCAACGAATGCGAACGGCTGCGCGCCGCGCATCCTGGCGATCCAACAGCGTCGCTTGAGGATCGCGTTCGGAAAGGCATTGAGGCAATCTGGCAGATTATGCAGGCATGCGCCGAGCGCGGCATGGCTGCGGAAGGCATTCTGCCAGGCGGATTAAACGTTCGCCGCCGCGCGCGCCGCCTGGCCGAGCGGCTTCGCGCACACGAAGCGAGCGGGCATCAAGGCGATCCGCTGGCGCCGCTTGACTGGGTTACGGTCTACGCCATGGCGGTGAACGAGGAAAATGCCGCCGGTGGACGCGTGGTCACGGCGCCGACCAACGGAGCCGCGGGAGTGATTCCCGCTGTCGCGCTCTACTATCGCCGATTTGTTCCCGAATCGAGCGACGAGGGCATCGTTCGATTCTTTCTCACTTCGGCGGCGATTGGCGTTCTCTACAAGGAGAACGCATCGATCAGCGGAGCGGAGGTCGGATGCCAGGGCGAAGTCGGTGTCGCTTGCTCAATGGCTGCGGGAGGGCTGACATCGGCGCTCGGCGGCAACGACGGCCAAATCGAACACGCCGCTGAGATCGCGATGGAACACAACCTGGGCATGACTTGCGACCCCATCGGAGGTTTGGTGCAGATTCCCTGCATTGAGCGCAACGCGATGGGTGCCGCGAAGGCCGTGCAGGCCGCGCGCTTGGCTCTCAACGAGTCTGAAGCGCATAAGGTGTCACTCGATCAGGTCATTCGCACGATGTATCTCACCGGCCTCGATATGCAATCGCGCTACAAGGAAACGAGCCTCGCGGGGCTTGCGCTGAATGTGATTGAGTGTTGAACACGGGAGCGAACGTCGCCGCGCATCGCGCTTCTCAATTCATTCGCGCACTCATTGAATGCGATCCGATCATCGACACTTTTCATTGGGTGCTTCGAAATTCGAGTTCAATTTCTCTTTGGACCTCGATTCGCGACGGAAACGGTGTTGATCTTTTTTTCACTTGGACGTCGTTTTTTTCTTGACATCGATGTCTCGTGAATCTATACCTTTTTCAACTGCAGTTTCTAATTGCAGAATCGATGCAACCCATCGAAAAGGGAGAATAGGAAAATGGCAACCAAGAAAGCAGCCAAGAAGCCAGCGAAGAAAGCCAAGAAGACCGCCAAGAAGGCCGCGAAGAAAAAGTAACGGTCTGACAACCCAAAAAGGCAACACTCTAGGGGGACGCTCAAAAGCGTTCCCCTTAGTGTTTTGGGCGAAGAATAAACTGCGTACCGCGGAACGATAATTTGCCGCATTAGGAAATCGCGGAAACCCGCTCTGGGAGCGGCGATGGCACTCATTCGACAAAATCGAGGTTTCGCATCGCAAGTGTGCGACACCGTAGAATTTAGATGGAGAGAGGACCTGCACCATGACGCGCCGCCGCTGGATTGCCGAACATTGGGATGAAGCAACTGCCACGATCGAGGGTACGCAAGCTGAGCATTTAGCGCGCGTGCTGCGCGCAGAACCGGGAATGGAAGCGGATGTTGTGGCCGGTGGCCGCGTCTTTCATGCCGAGGTTGCTGCGGTCGCCCTGGATGGAGAAACGAGCGAAGTACGCTTCAACCTTGTTGCCGAACTCGATGCCGACCCCGCCTTGCCGGTTACTTTGGTGATGGCCGTCTACAAGTTCGATCGGATGGAGTGGGCCATTGAAAAAGCCACCGAACTCGGTGTCGCTGCCATCGCTCCAGTGATCGCGCGAAGAACGGAGAAACACCTTTCTCAGGCCGCGGGGAAGCGCGCAGAACGTTGGCGGCGAATCGCGCACGAAGCATCGCAACAGGCGCGCCGTTCGGATGTGCCGGTGGTTCACGAGCCCGTCGATCTGGCTGAACGTGTGCGCGCCGCGTCTGCGGCAGCGCGCATCGTCCTTGCCGAACAGGAGCGCACAACAACTCTGCGACAGGCGATCGAGAAAGCCGTCGATGATGCCAAAGAGGAAATGCCTGTGGTCGAATTCGCTATTGGGCCCGAAGGTGGATGGGCTCCTGCCGAGGAAGCCCTCTTCGATGACAATGGCTGGCGCGCCGCGTCCCTTGGTCCACGCATTCTGCGAGCCGAGACGGCGGCGATTGCGGCGTTGGCGGTTATCGCGTCGTCACTGGAGTAATTGCGCCCGTTCAAACAGAACCGCGCCCAGCGATTTGCGACTCATTGTGGAAAAGCGGACACAAACCTGGCGCTGGAATTTACAGATGCGCGAAGCGCAGCAGCAGACCTGCGAGCGCCGCGCCGGCAAAGTCGCCAACGATCGGGATCCACGCGTAGCGCCAGTTCGATCCGCCCTTGCCGGGAATGGGCAGCAACGCGTGAACAATGCGGGGCCCAAGATCGCGCGCGGGGTTGATGGCATAACCCGTGGTGCCTCCGAGCGAGAGGCCGATGCCCCATACCAAGCTGCCGACGAGCCACGGACCCAATCCCGCCGCGGGGCCGTTCATTGCAACGCCGTGCGAGAAGATGGCTGCCGCGATCACGACGAGGGCTGCCGTGCCCAGCATCTCGCTGAAGATGTTTGCGAGAGGACTGCGCACAGCCGCGTTGGTGCAGAAGACGCCGAGCTTTGCCGCCGGATCGGGCGTGAGGCTCCAATGGGGCGCGTAATGGAGGGTTACCAACGCGGCGCCGGCCATAGCGCCCAGGAGTTGCGCGGACCAATAGACGGGAAGCTGCGCGTAATCACCGGTGATGATGGCGGAAGCAAGAGTAATGGCCGGATTCAGGTTTGCCGCGCCACTGCCGAAGGCCTGCGCAACCATAACGCCGCACAAGACGCCCAGTGCCCATCCGGTGGTGATCACCATCCATCCGGAATCTGCCGCATAGGATTTGCGCAGCGTGACGGCGGCGTTTACGCCGTTGCCGAACAGAATGAGAACCAGCGTCCCCATGAACTCGCCAAACCAGATTGAATGCATCAAAACTTCCTTTTCAAGTCCTTGCCCAAATCAACGCTGCAAGCCCTGGCAGAACGGGATAGGAGGTGGGCCGCAATGCAATTTGAGGAACCCAAGCATTGTGCCCTGCCGGACATGCGCTCGCCAAGCGCGAAAAGCGCGAGTCAGGGTGGAAGCCAGCCAAAAGCCCGGTAAACGAATCTAAGATCATGTCTGGACATCTTCGCGCGGAGCGACGGAACTATGGCGAGCAGTATCTTTGTCGGATTGTCGACGATTGACGTTGTGTACGGCGTCGACGAGTTTCCCGCGGCCAACACGAAGGTCGTAGCGCGCAGCCAGGAAGTCTTTGTGGGCGGGCCGGCTACGAATGCGGCGGTAACGTTTGGTCAACTGGGCGGGGAGCCGGCGTTGGTGACAGCGGTGGGGCGCAATGCGCTGGGTGCCGTTGTGCGAGAGGAACTCAGGAAATACAAGGTCCAGCTGGTCGATTTGAATCCCGAATATGAAGGCATACCTGCATTGTCGTCGGTGACCGTTGACCGCCATGGTAACCGGAACGTGGTTTCGGCGAACGCAACTCGCATGACGATTCCGCCGGCGAAGGTGGAAGTGAGTTTATGCGAAGGTGCGCGCCTTGTGATGGTCGATGGCCACTTCATCGAGGCTTGCCAGGCATGGGCCAGCGCAGCGAAGGCTCGAGGCAAGCCGGTTGTTCTGGACGGAGGAAGCTGGAAGGATGGGATGGAAAAGCTTCTCAAGAGCGTTCACACAGCGATATGCTCGGCCGACTTCCTTCCTCCAGGTGGTGCTACACGCGATCAAGTGGTCGAGTTCTTGAAGAGCCATGGTGTGGCGAACATTGCCATCACGGATGGAGGCGATGCGATCCACTTCGTCTCCGGTCAGTCTTCGGGGACCATCAGCGTCCCGCAAGTCGAAGTGGTAGACACGATGGGAGCGGGGGATATTCTTCACGGCGCCTACTGCTTCTTTGCGTCCACGGGCCGGGGATTCATCGAGTCACTGGCGGAGGCGACGAAGGTTGCGTCCGAATCGTGCCGATACGCTGGAACAAGGGAATGGATGAAGCACGTTCCCGCCGAACATCCCTGATTGGGTCCCATTGAATTCGGTGCGGAGCAACACTGCCAGAATCGCGCAGCGGCGGTACCATGAGAGTCGATGGGAGGGCCGGCGCGTGCAAGCGAAGATCGCAAAACTCATTTGCATTCTCTGCGCATGGGCCGCCCTGATGGGGGCATCAGCTATGGGACAGCAGGCGCGCCACTGGGCGATCGTTGTGCACGGCGGCGCGGGCGACATTAACCGCGCAGCGCTCGGCCCGGAGCGCGACAAAGCTTATCGCGAGGCGATAAGTGAGGCAGTGAAGGCGGGCGCTGCGGTGCTCGATCGCGGAGGTTCGTCGCTCGATGCGGTCGAGGCTGCCGCTCGCGTGATGGAAGATGATCCGCATTTCAATGCGGCTCGTGGAGCGGTCTTTACCGCCGCCGGCAAAACGGAGCTTGACGCTGCCATCATGGACGGCGCAACACTTCGTGCCGGGGCCGTGGCGGACGTGACGCACACACGCTATCCGATCACACTGGCCCGTGCGGTGATGGAGAAGACGCCGTACGTACTACTCGTCGGCCCGGGCGCTGACACGTTTTCGCTCGAGGCTGGCATGGAGCAGGAAGGCGCCGCCTACTTCTTTACCGAGAGTCGCTGGCAGTCGC
>CAZVYV010000056.1:0-12696 GCA_964630985.1 uncultured Occallatibacter sp. | reverse complement strand
TCGACGTTGAGCGTGTCGCCGAGCGAGACCAGCGCCACAAGATCGGCCGGCTGAATCTTGGTCCGCAGGAAAGTCTGCGCCGCATCGACGCTGCGCTCCAGGTCTTCGGGCTGCATCGAAGTCAGGTCGAAGAACATGACAATCAAACGGTGGTTGCGCAGTTCTTCTGGTTTGGCGACTACTACTGCCTTGCTGCCGCTGGGGCCTGCGGCCAGCCCGCTCACCATCGCTTCCTTCAGCGGCGTGGCCATGTCCACACTCTCGAAGTCGAACGAATCAATCTGCTGCTCTTTTCCATTCTCAAGAATCTTGAAGTCGCTCTGTTTGAGCCCCGTGACCAGTTCGCCGGTCTTCGCGTCGCGCGCGATCACGTTGGTCAAGACGAGCTCAGCATTCGCCTTCAGCGTAAAGCCGCCCTGTGGAGTATCAGAGACCGGCGCGGAGCTTTGGGCGGAGATCGGTTGCGCAGCCGGCACCATTAGCGCCAGCATGCCAACCAAAGCACCGATGTTTTGGATGATTGCCTTCATCGGTCTCCCCGTCCCGCCCGACCCTTTCAAGTCTTTTCTTTTCTAACTACGCTAACTCCGCTGACACCGCTAACTCCGCTGCCTTCAAAACCGGAATCTGGCCATGAATTGAAACGTGCGCATCTGTCCTACTGACGTCACTTGACCAAATTGCGGAGTGTCTTCGATCGTATCCACTCCCTTGTATTGGACCGTGTTAAACGCATTCGCCATGGTGGCACGAAATTCCATGCTGCGCGTCTCACCCAGGTTCGCGGTCTTTGACAGCGACAGGTTATTCGAGACCGTTCCGGGCCCTTCAATCGAATTGCGCGGAGCCGTGCCGAAATAATCGCAGAAACCCGTATGGTCGGTCGGCGCCTGATAGGCTGCGGTGTTGAACCAGTGCAGGAACGAGCCGCCGCCGGCAGTCACGGGCCCGCCGAGTGGATTGAGGCTGGCCCGCAGTCCGCTTGTGTTCCCGCACTCGACGCTCTGCGCGGTTGGCTCAAATCCTGGCGAAATCCATCCGCCCGTGGCGAAGTTGAAGCTGCCGGAAAGCGAAAGGCCCTCCAGGATATGAGAACCAACTCCCGTGGTGATCCAGAACTTGTCGGGACCGAAAGGCAGCTCGAAGAGATAAGTGCCGCTTACCTGGTGGCGAATGTCCAGCACCGAATGGCCCTCTTCCGCTGCCGGATTCTGCCAGTCCTGCACGAGGGAGCCGCCACTTCCGTTCACCGACGTCGCGTCGTCGATGGCGTGACCGTACTGGTAGTTGGCGCCCAATGACACTCCGTGCGACAGGCGCTTATTCATCCGCACCGTTCCGGCGTTCATCTTGTAATATGCGGCCGCTTCCTCGTAGGTGAAGAGGAGGTCCGAGGGATCTGTGCCAGGGCTGTTGGGCAGCGCGCGCGGCGCCAGTTCCACGTCGAGATGATTCGATCGCGCCCCGTTATAGCCGAGATTCATCACGATGCCCAGGGGAAGCGTCTTCTGGATATCGAGATTCCAGGCCATCACGTAGGGTAGTCCGTAGTGAGGGTTGAGTGCATAGTTTCCAACCACAGCTGGTGCGGGAAATCCACTCGCGAGCGTGAAGCAGGTCATCGGCACGGCCTGAGCGCACGCCGTGCTCGCCGTGTTTCCTGCGGCCTCCTGATTGGTCTGTTCGTCGGTGAAAGGCGGTTGGTGCGCCATGGTGGTTGCGAAGCCTGCGTACTCGCCGACTGTGTAATTGGTGCCAAAGCCCGCTCGCACCACAGTGTCCTTGATCTTCGGCACGCGCCAGGCTAAGCCAACGCGCGGCTGGAAAGCTTTATGCCACGGGTAGACGAGCGAAGCGGGCAAACCACTTGTCCTCGTCCATACCGTCTGCTCTGTCTCGCTTGTAAATGCGCCATCGGGATTGGTGGCGACATCGGCCAGGTTCCCGTATTTCTCTGTGTAGGGCGCGAAGAACTCCCAGCGTACTCCGAAATTCAGCGTGAATGAAGGCAGCATCCGCCAGTCGTCCATCGCATAGGCGTCCACTACGTTGTCGCGCAGATAACTCTTCGCCTCTGAGGAGTTGAGGGTAGTGGACTGCGGCAGTCCGAGCAGAAAATCGGCGATAGAAGAGCCAGTGGTTGGGTCCTGCGCAGCATCTTCGGTAAACAGCCCCGTGAACGCAAAATTCCCGGTGGCATTTGAGCCGGCAAGAAAATCGTGGTGCACACGGCGGTAATCGCCCCCGAAGCGCATGTTGTGCTTGCCGTGAATCCAACTGAGGACCTGGCTAAACGAGATGGTCTGTGCGACGGAGAAGCTGGGCTGGGTTTCGTTCAGCCCCTGAATGCCATTGCTGAGCGAAATGTCGGGAACACCGTAGTTGAGCGGCACGTTGTTCGGAATGGTCAAGCTGGCAGCCGCCGCGGGATTGTTTGTCGTATTTGTGAAGAAGTTGACGGTGTGGCTGTTGCTTCGATTCCAGTTGACGTTCGAGATGCTCGTGAAACGGTGGTAGCCAACCGTATAGCCGGCCTGCAGCGAGTAGGAACTCGATGCGCTCTTGCCGCCCAGGTCTGGAATCAGATTTACGAGATCGGAGGCCGAGTGAGTCCAGTTGTAATTGAGATTGATGCTCTGTCGAAGGCCCTGGTTCTGCGAGCCGCCGCGCCTGCCACCGCCTCCTGTTCCGCGGGCGCCGGGCTGCGCGGCATTTGCGCCGAGGCTGCGGTTATAGCGGATGCCGGCCTGTGTGCTGTTCGACTGAGCGGTGGTGAGCAGGTGGTAGTTGTACCCGTTGATAGTGCTGCCGGAGGGCAGATTCGGTTCAGGAAAATAGCTGAGAAGCGCCGTGGCCTCAGGAGAGATGGACTGTCCTGCCGCTCCCGAGGTTGGAATCACATTGGGTGTCCCGTTGTAGATGAATTGCTGACGGGTGACGGGATCGTAGATCGGCGGCAACCCATCGGCTGAAAAATCGCCCGTGCGTTCCGCGTCGGTGGGGACCGTGGCATAAAAATCATCGGGCGACGACGAGCGCGAGCCGCTGAGCGTTAGAAATACAGTGTCCTTGCCGCTGGGCTTGGTCAGGTGGGGAATATAGGGTGCGCTCATGAACGAGAGCGTGAAGCGATTCGATCCGTTGGGCGGCTGAAGCTGTGGCTGCCCGAGAAGCGAAAACGGCAACGCGTTAATTGCCGAATTTGTGCCGTTCCACGCGATGGCTCCATGCGGTTGTCCGGGATTGAAGTTGCGGAAGTTTCCTCGCCCGCCGCCTCCACCACCGCCTCTTCCGCCGAAGCCTCCACCGCCCCCACCGAATCCCCCGCCGCCAATGCCTCCGCTGCCGAAAGCGCCTCCGAATCCGCCACCGCCGCCGTAACCGCCGAATAGTCCGCCCTGGCCCGCATCGCCGGTTTGCCCATTCAACCCGCCTTGCGCCTGAATCGCTAGCGCCGCATCTCGCATGCGATCGGAATCGAGGCCAGCCAGCGCGCTCACCTGTCCCGCTTGACCGCTGATCGTCACCGACTCTTCGCTGAAATCGGAGTTGCCGGCAATCGAGGGCAAAGCTGCGCCGCTGGCGCCGGCCGTACCAGCGCCGGTGTCGGTGTCGGCGCTCAGCGTATTCGCCAGGCTGACATTCTCGGGCGAATTGCCCGCCATCTGCTGAACGATTTGTTCGTCGCTGCCCTGGCGGGCGGCCTGCTGCGCTTGCTGCCGATCGATCTCGGCTTGCCGCGAAGCAAGAATCAGCTCGAAGTTCACGGTCTGGTCGTGGCTGGAGGCGTTCAGAACGGCTTCTTGCGTCCCTCCAGCGAACGCCGCGAATTGAGTGCGGATGACGTAACGGCCGTTTTGAGGAATATTCAATTGCCACGAGCCGGTAATGTCGGTGGCCGTGGAATAGCGCTTGCCAGTGAGTGTATTTTGCGCGGTGATAGTAACGCCGGGCAGCGGGATGGTGCCGCTTTTGACCGCACCATGCAGTTTTCCGCCAATGACTTGCTCGGGCGCGACGGACGCAGCAGCGGTTGAGGGAGCCTGAGCTGCCGGAATTGGGGTGGCCGGAGCCTGGGCCCATGCGGCCAGGCATGCCGACAAAACATACGCCGCCGCACTCGCACGCCTCATTGCTGCCTGCCGCATTGCGCTCCCGACCTCTCTCACTAGTATTGAGTCTGACGAGCCTTGCGGTGCGAAGGTTTACGGACGCGCCAGTGCAGGCCGACAAGACACATGCGGCTAAAGCAGTTGATCATCTGAACGCGGAGTGAGGTTTTGCACTTGCAATCCCTGTCGCCTCATGTTAACTCTCAAGTTAATAGTTTTCTAATAGCTGCCGCGCGAGTAAACGTCGGCACACAAGGAAGCGAAATGAGCATAAAGATCGGGACCACGATTCGTGCCTACCGCTTGCAAAAGGGATTGTCGCAGGGGGATATCGAAAAGAAAACAGGACTATTGCGCTGCTATCTCTCGCGCGTTGAGAACGGTCATACCGTGCCGTCGTTAGACACACTGGCCAAGATTGCTCACGCGCTCGACCTGCCGATTGCGCAGTTCTTCGCCAGTGACACCCTCTCCCGCCAGATGAACACGCAGAATCTTTCCGACGACGAGCTGCGTTTCCTCACCCAGTTGCGCAGGTACTCAACGAATTTGAATGAGAGCGACCGCAAGCTGCTTCTGGCAATGGTGAAGAAGTTCTCCGCAACAGCAGTGCGATAGATACTCGGGCCTCAACCTTGCGGCGGAGGGATGTGGGCCACGTAAAACCCAAACAGCACCAGAAGCAATACCACCAGTGCGACCGTCAAGCGTAACTTGAACTGAAACTCATTGCGCTGCGAACCAATGCGCGGCACCATGGGAGCCGCGAAAAGAAGCCCGCATAGGAAACCGCCTATGTGTGCCGAATTATCGACTTCCACACCGGTAAAACCGCTGCCAAAGTTGATGGAAAGACCGATCACGAGATTGATCGCAGCGAAGTAAATGACTGACTTGCGCAGCTTTTTAACTTCTAGCGGCGGCAAAGGCAGCATTCTTGACTTCAGCAGCACGATAAGCGCACCGGCAATTCCAAAAACCGCGCCCGATGCCCCAGCGCCGGCCTGAAAGTATGGCGCTCCCGAGGCGTCGTGAATCGGCCGTACCCAGTTGTAAAAGGTCGATAACAGGTTGCCGGCAGCGCCGGTGAGGATGTACGCCGCGAACAAACCGAATGATCCCATCAGAGGTTCGGCCAGCAGTCCCAGGTTCCACAGGCACCACATATTCGTGGCCAGGTGAAGAATGCCTACGTGAACGAACATCGCGGTCACAATGCGCCACCACTCCCCGTAGACCAGCACATTGTTCGGCCTGTCTGCGCCCCAGAACATCAATTGATCGAGATTTGGCATCCAGAAGCTGGCACCGCGCGCCACCATCGCCAAAAACACGGCGCAATTGATCCCGACAAGCAGATAGGTGGCCGGCGATTGGGCCCAGGCGGGACGACGCCTTCGCGGCGGCGGTGCTTCATCGCCGGCGGGAGGCAGAATCTCCGGCTGGTTGGGTGAGGAGTAACTTCCCATACCATCACTCTAAAGCATCCCCTGCTTCACAGCGGCTTGATGTTTCCTGAAGAAGAATGAGAGAACGGAGCGACATCCACAGGCTGGTTTCATGCTCCGAAATTCGGTTCGCCCCCGCGATGTAGTCTGGAATTTGTTCTGCTAGAGCGGCCCACTACAACGAAGTCGGAGGTCCCGGCAGATTCTTCAACAAGGAGTGAAGTTTTGAGCTCGGAACCTAATTTAAATGGAACTGGCGCGAAGCCGATTCGCCGCGCGCTGCTCAGTGTGACCGACAAGAGCGGACTGATTGAATTTGCGCAGGCGCTCAAGGGTCTTGGAGTTGAGCTGGTTTCGACCGGCGGGACGGCGAAAGCGCTGCGCGACGCCGGTCTGGTGGTTAAGGACATCAGCGAACTGACAGGTTTCCCTGAGATGCTCGATGGCCGAGTGAAGACGCTGCACCCGCGCGTCCACGGAGGCCTGCTCTACATTCGCGGCAACGCGGAGCACGAAGCGGCAGTGGCAGCACACGGCATCCTGCCCATCGATATGGTGGTAGTGAATCTCTACGCTTTCGAGAAGACCGCGGCGCAGCCCGGCGTTGCATTTGGGCACCTCATTGAAAACATCGATATCGGCGGCCCGTCGATGGTGCGCTCCGCGGCAAAGAATTTTGAGGATGTGGCGATCGTAACCCGCGTGTCGGACTACCCCGCTCTGATCCAGGAGATGAAAGGCCCCGACGGCGCAATGCTCACTCGCGCAACACGCTGGCGCCTGGCAAAGCAGGCTTTCGCAGTCACTGCCGCTTACGACGCGGCTATCGCGAATACTCTTGAACGGGTTGCCGACGCTCCCGTACCAGCCGCGCCCGCGGCACCTGACCTTGCTTCTCTTCCTTCCACATTGCGCATCAATCTTCCGCTGGCCCAGGCGCTGCGTTACGGCGAAAACCCGCATCAGCGCGCGGCACTTTATGCTGACGGATCGGGTCGCGGAATCGCAGGCGCAACGCAGTTGCAAGGTAAGGAACTGAGCTTCAACAACCTCGTCGATCTGGATGCATGCTGGGAGCTGGCGCAGGAGTTTGAAGAACCTGCCGTCATCATCGTCAAACACACCAACCCTTGCGGCGCGGCGACTGGCAGTTCGATCCTCGAGGCCTACCAAAAAGCGCTTGCCTCCGATCCGGTCTCGGCCTTCGGCGGCGTGATCGGCATGAATCGCGAAGTGGATGGGGCAGCGGCCGAAGAAATCGCCAAGTTGTTTGTGGAGGCGATTGCAGCGCCGGGTTTCTCGTCTGAAGCCCGGGAGCGCTTTGCCGCGAAGAAGAACCTGCGCCTCGTTGAGGTTCGCGCCGCCGAGCCGCGCGCGGTGGTGAAGCAGGTATCCGGAGGGCTTCTGCTGCAAGATGCCGATACCTGCCGCGTGACAGAGTCGGAGCTCAAAGTCGTCACCTGGCGTCCACCCTCAGCCGAAGAGCTGCGCAGCTTGCTTTTTGCCTGGCGCGTTTGCAAACACGTCAAATCGAACGCCATCGTTTACGCGCGAGACGGCCAGACGCTGGGTGTTGGCGCGGGACAGATGAGCCGCGTGGACGCGGCCAAATTCGGTGCAATGAAGGCTGTTCTGCCGCTGAAAGGTTGCGTTGCCGCCTCCGATGCATTCTTTCCCTTCCCCGACGGCCTTGAGGCTGTTGCCCAGGCGGGGGCAACTGCGGTGATTCAGCCGGGCGGCTCGGTTCGGGACGATGAAGTAATTGCCGCTGCGGACAAGTTGGGTCTGGCCATGGTCTTCACCGGGATCAGGCATTTCCGGCATTGATGAACTCTGAGGCGGAACCGTCCGGACAGACTGTCGTCTGGCCATCGCGTGCCTCTTTAGTATCAGGAAATCCCGCAATCTGCCGCGCATTTGCGACGAATGACAGGTAAAATCGTCTTACTAGTAGGCAGGTTCGCTCAGATCCTCTGCCTGTGCCGCGTTTTCTTTTTGTTCGGTATGCGGCCAAGGACCTATGGAATTCCCTGCATGATGAGAAAACTCCTCCCAAGACTCGATCTCGCACCCGGGTTCGTTGCCGCCATTGTGTTCTTGCTGCCATCCGGGTTTGCCCAGGCTCAGAATCCGCCGGCAAGTAACCCATCGGCCCCGGCCAAGGCTGCGCCAGTGGAAACGGCGAAGGCTGATGCTGACTCGAAACCGGCAATTGCGCCCGACAAAGCTGCAGCGGCAGAGCCTAATCGTGCCCAGGCCTACTATCACCTGGCTTTGGCCAGCGTGTATGAGGATGACGCCATTTCGGAGGGACGCTCCGATGAGCTGAATCAGGCGATCGAGCAGTATAAGCTTGCCCTCGATGCCGATCCCGATTCCGCCGAGTTGAGTGACGATTTGGCGGATCTCTACTTCCGTGCTGACAGGGTGCACGATGCCGAGACCACCGCGAAGACTCTGCTAAAGTCTCATTCCGACGACATCGACGCGCACCGGCTTCTGGGGCGCATTTACCTGAGACAACTGGGCGAGGGAGCAAACGGCGGAGCGCCGTCAGTGAGCTCTAGCAACGTGCTTGACCAGGCGATTGCGGAATTCGAGAAGATCGTTGCCCTGCAACCCAGGAGTGTGGAAGACCACATGGTCCTGGGGCAGCTTTACACCGTCAAACACCAGTCGGAGAAAGCTGAAGCCGAGTTCAAGACCGCGCAGGACATCGAGCCGGAGTCAGAAGAGGTGGTGCTGAACCTGGCGCGGCTGTATGCCGAAAGTGGGGACCTGCAACATGCGGTGAAAGCCATCGAAGCGGTTCCCGTGGACGGAAGAACGCCGAAGATGGAGTTCACGCTGGGCGCTCTTTACGACCAGATGAAGCAACCCAAGGACGCCATCGCCGCCTACCAGCGTGCTGACGACCTGGAGCCTGGTGACTTGCAGACCATGGATGCGCTGGCGTCAGCACTGCTCAGCTCCGACCAGCTTGACCAGGCCCTCAAGGAATATCAAGCACTGGCCGATGCCGACCCGGAAAACACCGAGGCACTCGTTCATATCGGTGAAATTCAACGCCGCCAGGGTAAATACGAGGACGCGCTGGCCACCATTAGCAAGGCGCGCAAAATCGATCCGACTTCACTTGAGGCGGGCTTTAACGAAGGGCTGCTGCTCGATATTCTGGGCCGCTTCGACGACGCTATCCAGACTTACCAGCAGATGGCCGACGCTACGTCGCACGCCAACGGCGCTTATACCGATGAAGAGAAAAACAACCGTTCCATTTTCCTCGAGCGCCTGGGTGCGGTTTATCTCGAGGACAACAAGACAGATCCAGCGATCGCCGCATACCAGAAGATGATTGATATGGGCGGAAGCTACGCCGCGCGCGGCTACCAAGGCCAAGTGGATGCGTACCGCGATGCCCACCAATTCGACAAGGCAATCGCGGTTTCCCGTAAGGCCGTTGCCGCTAATCCCCAGGATCGCGACCTGAAGCTGATGCTTGCCGGCGAACTCGCCGACCAGGATCATCCTGATGAAGGCTTGGCAATGGCTAAGAGCCTGCTTGATGGCGCTACCCCGGACCAGCAGCGCGGAGTTTGGCTTGCTCTGGCGCAGATGAATGTTCGCCTCCACCGCTGGAAGGATGCGGAGGATTCGCTGGACAAGGCCGATCCGCTGGCGACCAAGAAGGATGACCGGACCTACTTGTTTTTTCTCCGCGGCGAGTGTGCCGAGCGTCAGAAGCACCTGGATCAGGGCGAGCAATACTTCCGCCAGGCGTTGAATCTGGATCCCAACAACGCAATGACGCTCAACTATCTCGGCTATATGTGGGCGGACAAAGGGGTGAAGCTACCCGAAGCCCTCAAAATGATTCGCCAGGCTGTCGACGCCGAACCCATGAATGGCGCGTACCTCGATTCACTGGGTTGGGTCTATTTCAAGATGGGTGAGTACGAGCTGGCAGAGGACAATCTCCGGCAAGCCGTCAATCGCGACCAGACCGATCCCACAGTCCATATGCACCTGGGCGATCTCTACGAAAAGACCGGGCGGATCCGGCTGGCTGCGGCTCAGTGGCAGCTTTCGCTCGACGAATTCGCCAAGTCCTCTGCTGCCGACATCGAGCCTGGCGACGTCGAGAAGGTGCAGAAGAAGCTGGAAGGCGCCCGCGTCCGGCTGGCCAAAGAGGACAGCTCCGCTGGTCAGGCCAAACCGGAATAACCTCGGACGCATCTGTGTCCCCCTCCTGCGGTATAACCAAATCTGAGCAGCGAATTTCGCGTTTGCGCAGAGGGGGCAGGACCAGATGATTGCGCTCAAGACTGAATCTACGGCCGCGCTGCCTCCGGAAATCGCGGTTGCTGGCAATGTAGGCAGCCCTCTGGCACGCAGAGCATACCCTGAGCCGCCGCACGCCTACCGCACCCCCTTTGCGCGAGATGCCGCCCGAGTCCTGCACTCCCGCGCCTTCCGTCGCCTGGCCGGAAAGACTCAGGTCTTTACGCGCTTGCCCGCCGAAGGGCTCTCCGACCATTTCCGCAGCCGTCTGACGCATACCCTCGAAGTGGCACAAATCTCGCGCACGGTGGCCGCAGCTCTGGGCCTGAATGTGCAATTGGCAGAGGCACTGGCGCTGGCGCACGACATCGGGCATCCTCCCTTTGGCCACGCCGGTGAGAAGGCGCTCGATCATGCCCTCAGCGCGCACGGTCTCAGCTTCGATCACAACCTTCATGCATTGCGCATCGTTACCTGGTTCGAGGAGCGCTATCCGGCTTTTCGAGGGCTGAATCTTACCCTCGCCGTCCGCGAAGGCATCGTGAAGCACTCGCGCGACTACTCAGCCCAGGACCATCCTGAGCTGGCCGAGTATTTTCTCGACCGCTTTCCGCCGCTGGAAGCACAGCTGATCGACCTGGCCGACGAGATCGCCTACCTCACTGCCGATCTCGACGATGGGCTGGATTCCGGCATTCTTGCTCTGGATCAGGTTCTCGATGCCGTGCCTCTTGTCCGAAGCTTTCACGACGCCGCCCGCGCGAAGTTTCCCGCGGCCCCGCCCCGGCTGGCCGTCTACGAGGCGCTGCGGCAGCTTTTGAACGCCTGGGTTACCGATCTAATCGACGAAGTCCGTCTTCGCGTCCATGCGCTCGGCGTGACGACGCTGGACGAAATCCGGTGCGCTCCGCAAAGACTGGCGGCACTTAGCGCGCGAATGGATTCTGAACGTGCCACAGTTAAGCGATTCCTGTACACGAATCTCTACAACACACCCGCCCAGGAGCTGGATCATGCGCAGGCAGAGGAAGTGGTCCTTGAGCTGTTCGGCTCGTTCATGTCGGACCCGGGGCTGATGCCGCCGGACCACCAGGCGCAAATTCCCACCGAGGGGCTGGCCCGCACTGTCGCCGACTACATTGCCGGAATGACAGACAGTTACATCGTGCAGCTGTGGAGGAAATGCTAAGAAAGGTAAGTCACTGCACAGTACCCTGCGGACGAATGCGCCGGAGATCAAGCGCACATTGAACGGCATTCTGCGCATTCAAGCGCAGATTGTCGGCCGCAGCCCACAACCACAGACGCGACGCCTGATTGGAGTTGCGACCGAGCTGCTCCGGACGCATCCGAACCAGGATGTCATCCTGTCCCGTGGCGGCCAGGTTCGAAGGCGAATCAGTGTCTTCCAGCACCAGTTCGACATGTTCGCCGGTCAAGGCCTCTTCAAGAGCGACGATCTCCACTGGCCGTTCCAATTCCACCGCGATGGAGAACGTATAGCCATGGAAAACAGGCGCATGAATCACCTGCAATGCCAACGACGGACCGCGCCCTCCAGTGAGCGCCTCGTAGTGGCGGCGCATGCGCGCTTCCACTTCTGGCAAGCTCACTTTTGAGCTTTCTCCCGTGCCTGCAAGCAAGTTGTACGCGGCTTGAGCATCGTAGAAGGCCCTCGGCAGCGGTTGGAAGCTGAGCAGGCTGACGGTCTGCTGATGCAGTTCATCCATGGCGGCCCGGCCAAAGTCGCTGGCCGGTTCCAGCACCGTAGCGGCGGCAAAACGCACCGGCGCGGCCTGCTGCAACCGTTGGAGCAGCAAAGCAAGTGCGATAACGGCTGGGTGAGCGGGGACCACGGCCGGCGTGAAGAGATCGACGGCCGTCGCGTCCGGGCCGAGCCATGGTGCCCGAACCACCACTCCCGGTTCGCGATCCAGTGCCGCTGAGAGATCGAGGACGGTGGACCCGGCGCGCAACGCGTGCTGCCAGTGGCGGCGTGTGAGACTTTCGTTGCCGCAGAAAAATGTGAAATCTACACCTTCGAAAGCATCTGCGCTGATGGCCCGGATGAAAGTGACCTCGTCGCCAACCTGGTCCAGCTGACCCTTTGCGTCTCCTTCGTCGAGCAGCACAAAGCTGGCCGAGTCAAGCGGCGATTCAGACAGAACCTCTTTCAGCTCGCGGCCCACCAAAGTCGAAGCGCCGGCTATGGCAATTTTGTACACAGCAATCCTTTTCCTGCTTGGTGTCCGATTATGGTCTGGACGATCCGGGTTCTGCGGTCACTGCCGAAGGAGAGGGTGGATCAAGCGGCCTTCTGCGCCGTCGCCTTGACCAGCCATACGCCGCGCGCGCCCAAATTCCCGAGAACATGTATGCCAGTGCTACCGGGAACATGACCACATTCGAGTACCGTAGCGCAATGTATGCGATCAAAGCCAGCAGCACTAGCAACTGAAAGGGATGCCGACGGGAAAAATTGATCTCCTTGGCCGACCAGAATCGCCAGGTGCTGACCATCAGGAATCCGGTAAGTCCGACAAGGATGAGCCAGGGAACGGCGACCCACCATTCCTCAACAGGATAGGCATTGAAGAAGTGGACTGTGGCCGCGAGCAGGCCCGCCGCCGCAGGAATCGGCATCCCGACAAAGTACTTTCTGTCGGCGCGGCCCGGGTTGCGCGGCTGCGCATCCGGGCTGATGTTGAAGCGCGCCAGCCGCGAGGCTCCGCTGAGGAGAAAGAGAAAGCAGACGAAAGCGCCGGCCTGCATCAAATGTTGCCGCAGCTGCGGGTTCATCGAATCGGGAAGGAAATGGAATCCCCAGACAAACGCCAGAATGCTTGGCGCCATAC
>CAZVYV010000055.1:0-12789 GCA_964630985.1 uncultured Occallatibacter sp. | reverse complement strand
CGGCAGCCTTGCGGGTTCATGGCGCCCAAAACGTGGTTGATGACGCCGTCTTTGCCGCCGGTGTCGACGGCTTGGAGGCAGATGAGGAGCGAATGCCTATGCTCGGCATAAAGCAGATCCTGCAACTCGCGGAGCTTTTTCTGGTAGTGCTCGATCTCATCAGCCGCGGACTTGGGGCTCTTGTGACCGCCGGTGAAGGATGGGTCGAATTTCTTGAGCCGGACTTTGCTTCCCGGGTCGACTTTGAATTTCTTCAGGTAACTCATTTCGATTCTCCGCTTAGCGAATCCAATTTTGATTGGACGAAACCGCAAACTTGCGTGCGAGGTCGATTCGTTCCGGTGGACGCAATCGCACGAGGCAGGCCCGTTAATGGCGACAGAAGAAATGCTATCAGGCCCGGCAGGAGAGCGGGATTTCCGCGCTGGATTATGAGGCAGTCCTTAACACGCGCAAAACAGAACTAGACTATAGTCATGGCGGATGGGCAGAACTCGGGCCGCCAATCGATGCGCATTCGCCGCGACGCGATCTCTGAGGACGCAGGAAAGGGAAATGAATCATGGAAGCGACACTATCGCCGGAGCTGTTGCGAAAAATGGATGCCTACTGGAGAGCTTCGAACTATCTCTCGGTTGGCCAGATTTATCTCTACAACAACCCGCTGCTGAAGCGGCCGCTTGAAATCGACGACATAAAACATATGCTCCTTGGGCACTGGGGAACGACTCCGGGGCAGAACTTTATCTATACGCACTTGAACCGGGTGATCAAGAAATACGATCTGGACATGATTTATGTATGCGGGCCCGGACACGGGGGGCCGGCGGTGGTCAGCCACACCTACTTAGAGGGAACTTATACCGAGATTTATCCAAATATTACTCAGGACGAAGACGGATTAAGAAAGTTATTCATTCAGTTTTCATTCCCTGGCGGCATTCCAAGTCACGCGTCACCGGAAACACCAGGCTCAATCCACGAAGGAGGTGAGCTGGGCTATTCGCTCAGCCACTCGTTCGGAGCGGTGATGGATAATCCGGAGTTGATCGTGGCGTGCTGTGTGGGAGACGGAGAGGCGGAGACCGGGCCGCTGGCGACGGCATGGCACTCGAACAAGTTTATCGACGCGGCGACTGATGGCGCTGTGCTGCCGATTCTGCATTTGAACGGGTACAAGATTGCCAATCCGACAGTGTCGGCGCGTATTACTCACGAGGAACTAGAGCAACTGCTTCGTGGCTGCGGTTGGAAGCCGTATTTTGTGGAAGGGCACGAACCGGATCTGATGCATGAGGCCATGGCGGCGGCACTTAACCGCGTGGTGGAGGAGATCAAAGGGATTCAGCTTGAGGCTCGCGCCCATGGGAACACGGCACGTCCGCGCTGGCCAATGATCGTGCTCAACTCCCCCAAGGGTTGGACGGGGCCAAAGGTCGTCGACGGATTGCAGGTAGAAGGCACGTTTCGCTCGCATCAAGTTCCGCTGACCGATCCGCGGACAAATCCCGAGCACCTGAAGCAGCTTGAAGAATGGCTGAAGAGCTATCGCGCGGAGGAACTTTTCGACGAAAAAGGCCGCCTGCGGCCGGAACTGGCCGAGCTTGCGCCGACGGGCACGCGGCGCATGGGCTCCAATCCGCACGCCAACGGCGGCATTTTTCTGCGCGACTTGAGGATGCCCGATTTTCAGGACTATGCCGCGATTGTGCCTTCGCCTGGATCTCCGGGTATCGGGGACACACACGTTCTGGGGCCGTTTCTACGCGATGTCGTGAAGTTGAACGCGCAGCCGAGAAACTTCAGAATCTTCGGACCTGACGAGACGATCTCCAACGGACTGACCGCCGTATTCGAAGCGACCAATCGGCAGTGGGATGCAGCGACAATACCCAACGACGAATTTCTCGCTCCCCAGGGAAGCGTGATGGAGATGCTGAGCGAGCATCAATGCGAAGGGTGGCTCGAAGGCTACCTGCTCACCGGGCGGCACGGACTATTCAACTGCTATGAGGCGTTTATTCACATCGTCGACTCGATGTTCAACCAGCACGCGAAATGGCTGAAAGTCACCAACGGCTTGCCTTGGAGACGAAAAATCTCTTCGCTCAATTATTTGCTGGCATCGCACGTCTGGCGGCAGGATCACAACGGCTTTACGCATCAGGATCCGGGATTTATCGATCATGTGGTGAATAAGAAGGCTGAAGTTGTGCGTGTATATCTTCCGCCTGACGCCAACTGCCTTCTTTCCGTAATTGACCACTGCTTGCGCAGCCGTCAGTACGTCAACGTCGTGGTTGCGGGCAAGCATCCCGCGCCGCAGTGGCTGACGATGGACGCGGCCATCAAGCACTGCACCGAGGGTATCGGCATTTGGCAATGGGCGAGCAACGACCAGGGCGGTGCGCCCGACGCGGTGATGGCGTGCTGCGGGGACGTGCCCACCTTGGAGACGCTGGCCGCGGTGAGCATCTTACGCGAGCATTTGCCGGAACTGAAACTGCGCGTAGTCAATGTAGTCGACCTGATGAAGCTGCAACCGCAGACGGAACATCCGCACGGGCTCAGCGACGCGGACTTCGACACGCTCTTCACGAAGGACAAACCGGTCATCTTCGCATTCCACGCGTATCCGTGGCTGATTCATCGCCTCACGTACCGCCGAACCAATCACGACAACATTCATGTGCGCGGCTACAAGGAAGAGGGAACGATCACCACGCCATTCGACATGACAGTCATGAATGACCTCGATCGCTTCCACCTGGCGATGGACACCATCGACCGGATTCCGCGTATTTGGGAGAAGGGCGCGTACCTGAAACAGACTCTCAAAGACAAACTGGTCGAGCACGGCCAATACATCCGCAAAGAAGGTAGGGACTTGCCCGAGATCCGCGACTGGAAGTGGAAGAGCAATTAGGATCAGGCGGGGCGATGGGAGGCGCAGCGCGAGCCGCAGCCGTTCATCGGAGACTGCAAGACAGCTTCTATACAGCCGACGATTCAACCATACGTTCTTCTGCCGTTTCCTGCGTGTCAAATTCGAAGCGGGCAAAGATATGTGCAAACTCACGCACGATCTGCTCTCGTGTGAAGCCCATCGCTTCGTAACTATATTTATGCGAACTTGAGTGAGCTTCAGCGGTGGTTACGGCGTCGCGCAATATCGTTTCGACTGCTTCGCTCATGGAATAACCAAAGCGGCTGAAGATGGAACGGAAGACGGCTTCCGGCGAATGCATCAGGTCGTCGTATCTGACGATCATGCACTGCTGCGGCGAAGTTCTGTCGATGACCTCGAGCGGGTGATCGTACCAGTATCTTGTCCAGGTTAGAATTTCGTCGCAATGGGGATACTTTCGTGGAGGCTTGCTGAAAAGGCGCCCCATGTAGCTGAACAGCGAAATTGTGGAGGGCAGCATTTCCAGTGGATTCCGCACCAAATAGAGGATGCGAGCATCGGGAAATGTTTCGAGGATGGATTCGACCCTGGCGCTGAAGAGCGGGTTCTTGGCCATGTAGTGGCGGCCGCCGGTCGAATAAAGGTGGCGTTTTATGCAGTTCCGGTAGAACGACATGATGCGCTGCCGCTCGGCGCGCGGTATCTCCGTGTCGAAATACTGGTATTGCGGCAGTTCATCGAGATAAGGAAACACGAAGCCGGAGAAAAATGTTGACCATATATAGAACAGAAGGTGCTCGTCTTCTTCGGGATCGAACACTCCGAAGGAGTGAATCTTCACCTGGCCAAGTGAAACGGTGTCGAGCTTGCGCATCATTTTCTCACCGATGTGTCCGAACAAAGCGTCAACGCGGGCGAGCAGGCCAACGATCCGCCGCTGCGTGATGGAGGGTTGCAGATAGATGTCGCCGGTGCGGAGACAGGTAAATGTGGATTCGTCGCGCGCCAGTGTCCGCTGCACAAAAGTCGAGCCGCTGCGGAAGTTCGACACAATAAAGAGCGGCTTCTCGATCCGCTGCTTCCTGTAGCCGGGGAAAAAGATTTCATCCGTGATGAAGCCAATCCAGGCCGCCAGCAGGATGCATCCCCAAATGGGATAAAAGAGCAAAAGGAAAATAAAACGGTTGCGGTTGAGCGGGCCACACGTTCCAGCGCTCCGATAGAAGGAGCGGACCGTCTGGCGCCAGAGCAAGCGGAAGTTGAAAGTCATCGGACCGCGGGAACCTCTAACCTGCAGATGGAGTGGCTAATCGACATTCGCGTGCGGGCTATCGACCATGGGGGGAGCCGATGCGCAACCCGCACACCGCGATTCTTCACAATGCCGTTTACCAAACGATCAGTGAGAGCGCGGCTGCTGTCAAGAGAAAGTTAACGAATCGAGGCTCGGCAGATGCAGTCGACACAATCATCAGGAGTCTGAAGCGTCGTCTGGAGATGAACTTCTGGTGAGAGTGGCGGCTCATACGGGCTATCAATTCCGGTGAAGTTCTTCAATTCGCCGCGTCTGGCTTTGGCATAGAGACCCTTCGGGTCGCGGCGTTCACACTCAGTCAATGGTGTGTCGACAAATATTTCAAAGAACTCGCCGGGTTCGAAGAGCGAGCGGGAGTGATTGCGCTGAGCACGGTAGGGGCTGATGAAAGAGACGATCGCAATGAGTCCGGCATCGACAAGCAGGCGCGCGACTTCAGAAACCCTGCGAATGTTTTCAATGCGATCGGCTTCAGAGAAGCCGAGATCCTTATTCAGGCCAAGGCGAACTTCGTCACCGTCGAGCAGATAGGTGTGTCGACCTGCGGAGTACAAGCGCTTTTCCAGCGCATTGGCAATCGTAGATTTCCCGGCCGCTGGGAGGCCTGTGAGCCAGAGGCACAGCGGTTGCTGGAGCTTAAGCTTGGCGCGGGCCTTCTTGTCAATGTCCATCGTCGTTCGAGCAAAGGCATCGCCTGACGTTTAGCGAACAGACAGATTTCGGACCGTCCGGCGTTTGTTGCCAGTATAAGCGCGAGGACGACACGTAGTGTGAGGTTCGCGGCCGGCGTGATAGTCTTCCGCCAGCGCAATTTTCTACGCCAAACCAGTATGAAAATCCAATCGATTCTTCTTGCGACGTCCCTCGTCTTCAGCGTAACTTCGGCGGCGTTACCAGCCCAACAAACAGCAAATGATAAACAGAACCCGTGCGGCGCGGAAGCATGTCCGTATCTGAATCCAGCGTTGACGCCGGAAGACCGCGCGAAGGACCTGGTGAGCCGATTGACGCTCGAGGAAAAAGTGAGCCAGATGCAGGATGTTGCACCAGCGATCCCGAGACTGGACGTTCCCGCATACAACTGGTGGAATGAGGCGCTGCACGGAGTGGCGCGTAACGGGTTTGCAACGAATTTTCCGCAATCGATAGGCCTGGCGGCGACATGGGATACGGCGTTGATGCACCGGATTGCGACGACGATCGCTGTCGAGGGACGCGCCAAGTACAACGAGGCGATTCGCAATGACGATCACAGCCGGTTTGCCGGACTTACGTTCTGGTCGCCAAATATCAACATCGACCGCGATCCACGCTGGGGGCGTGGCATGGAAACGTTCGGTGAAGATCCTTTCCTGACTGCGAGCCTGGCCGTGGAATTCGTCAAGGGACTTCAGGGCGACAATCCGAAATATCTCGAACTCGTGTCGACGCCGAAACACTATGCAGTGCACAGCGGGCCAGAGCCGTTGCGGCACGGATTCAACGTGGATGTTTCGGAACACGATTTAGAGGACACTTATCTACCTGCGTTCCGCGCCACGATTGTAGAAGGACACGCCGACTCGATCATGTGCGCCTACAATGCGATCGACGGCGCACCGGCATGCGCGAATACGATGCTGCTACAGCAGCATCTTCGCCAGGATTGGGGATTCAACGGGTACACGGTCTCCGATTGCGATGCTGTGGGAGACATCGATCGCGGACACCATTTTGCGGCTAGCCCGGAAGAGGCAGCTGCAAAGGCAGTGAAAGCGGGCACGGACCTGGACTGCGGCCGAACCTACGCAGCATTGACCAAAGCGGTCCATGAAAACCTGTTGGCGGAGACCGACATCGATGCAGCCGTGGTGCGGCTTTTCACGGCGCGCATGCGGCTCGGAATGTTCGATCCGCCAGCGGCGGTGCCGTTCAATGCGATTCCCGACTCCGAAGTAAATTCGGCGGCGCATCGCGAACTGGCGCTTGAGGCAGCGCGCGAGTCGATCGTGCTCCTAAAGAATCGCGACAACGCGCTTCCATTGAAGCCGTCGATCAAGAAGATCGCAGTAGTGGGCCCGACTGCCGATCTGCTGGAATCCATTGAGGGCAACTATAACGGGACTGCGCCCGATCCGGTTTCACCGCTCAATGGACTAAGGAAGGAATTCGGAAACGAGAACGTGATTTTCGCTTCCGGATCGATTCTTGCCGATGGATCTTCGGCGCCGATTCCTTCTGCGTATTTGCGCACAGATGCTTCGCTCAAGACGGCCGGGCTGAAGGGCGAATATTTCGACAACTCGGACCTGACAGGCACACCGAAATTGGTTCGCGTGGACGCGAAGATTAATTTCGATTGGAATCGCGTGGCGCCCGCGGCGGATTTCCCGAGCAAAACATTTGCAGTGAGGTGGACTGGTGAACTGGTGCCGCCCGTACCAGGGGCTTACGCATTAAGCCTGCGCGGGCCGCGGCCGCCCATTGCAAATTTGATGACCGGCGAGGCGGGTGGAGGACAAGCGCAGCCGGCAAAGGCGCCGGACCGTGTCCGACTTTATATTGACGACAAGCTGGTGATGGACAGCTCAAGTAACCCAGCCGAAGCGCGGCTGACTTTCGCCGATACCAATCCGCACGCGATTCGTGTGGAGTATACGCATCTTCCCAACGATCGCAATGTCGAGCTCGTTTGGACGCCGCCGGCGGATAGTTTGCTCGGCCAGGCGATCGATGCGGCGAAGAAATCGGATGCGGTTGTCGCTTTCGTGGGACTATCTCCCAACCTTGAAGGCGAGGAGATGAACGTTCACGTAGCAGGATTCGAGGGCGGCGACCGAACCAGCATCGAGCTGCCCGCAGCCCAGGAACACCTGCTGGAGGCAATCGGCGCGACTGGCAAACCGTTGATTGTGGTGCTCACTGCGGGCAGCGCGCTGGCGGTTCAGTGGGCCAAAGAGCACGCAGATGCGCTACTCGATGCGTGGTACCCGGGTGAGGAGGGCGGCGACGCGATTGCGGAAACGCTGAGAGGCAGGAACAATCCCGCGGGACGGCTGCCCGTCACGTTCTATGAGTCGACGAGCGATTTGCCCGAGTTTACCGACTACTCGATGAAAAACAGGACCTACCGCTATTTCCGAGGCGAGGTTCTTTATCCATTCGGATACGGCCTGAGCTATTCCCGATTCAGTTTCGGCGCGCCTCAAGTGAATGCCAAGGCAGGCGCGGCCGGCGCTTCGGTGGTTGTTACGACGATGGTCCACAACACCGGCGCGCGCGATGGAGACGAAGTGGCCGAGCTTTATCTAAAGCCTCCGCAGACGGCGGTATCACCCGCAGTGGAGCTTGAGGGATTCAAGAGAATCCATTTGCGGGCGGGCGAAGCGCGGCGGGTGCAGTTCACACTTTCTCCTCGACAGTTGAGCGAAGTGGATGAGAAGGGAAACCGAGCGGTAACTCCGGGCGAATATAAGATTTACGTTTCGGGTGGGCAGCCGGAAACGAGAACGCCTGCGGCGACGATCAGCATTTCGGGAACGATGGCGCTGCCAAAATGAAGTCCAGCAGAAATCAAGAACCTCAACGCGCTAGCGCCTGAATCTGTGCCGCAACAAAATCATGGACAAACATCAAGCTGGTGGATGACGCCACGATTGCCGGGTTCGTTTGTCCCGCTGCATGAATGAGGAGCAACGGGCGCGGATCCCACTCGCCTCCGCGAGAAACGCGCTCGTCCTCTTCGCTCCAGCCTGGAGCTGTACGCCATATTCCGGTGCGCCAGGAGTGATCGCCCTGGATGATCAAGGTCGTCTCGGCCCAGCGCGGCTGCGACTCGAGGACGTCGAGTATTTCCCCAAGGAAGCGATCGGAATAATCCAGCGAGTCCAGATAGGATCCGCCCACTCCGTAGGTGTGCGTGTGGCGATCCCAAAAGGCCGGTGGATGGGGTACGGGCATATGCAGATAAATAACGTCTGCCGGGCTATTGGCGAGCGCGGCAATAGCGTGCTGACTCATATCCTTCACAGACGCCACGTGGCTTAGGGATTCCCAGTGGGCGACATCGTCTACAGCCACGCGAGGCGCAACGAGTTGTTCGGCCACGACGCGCAACGGAAACCAGACGTCATCAGCAAAGCTGGCATTGATTGACGGAGGGGCGCCGTCTTCCGTGTCATCATTGCTCCAATAACACTCGGTGGCCATGCCGGCAAAGATCGGACAATAAGGCAGGTACCAACCCACAATCGAAGTCGAAACGCCGCGCTGGCTGGCCATGCCGAATAACGTAGTGTGAGTGTCAAAAGGCTCCAAATGAGGATCGTCAGCGGTACGAACGAGGAATTGATTTTTCGCGGTAATCGTAGAACTCGTTACGATTTGGCCCAGGAGCAAACTCGGCACAACCAATCTTGTGTGGTAGCCGATCGGCCGTACGTTGCTGTACACCGTGCTTTGCAAGCGTAGCCGATCGAAATTGGGAAGATCGAGGGAAGAGTCGCGAGCTTCAAATACTGGCTTATACGCCAACTCATCGAAGATGATCCACACCAGGCGCGGTGCGGCGACGGGCCGGGCGAGAATAGGGCTGCTAAATGCCTGGATGCCGGGACGCCAGAAGGCGGCGATTACCAATTGAGCGCTCATGACGAATGCAAATACGGCGGAGCCAGTGAGCACGGCGCCACCAAAGCCATAGAGTTTCGACGCGATCCCTGAGGCGCGGAAAATTAGGAATGCGAGGGTAGCGATCCACGCGACTGCGACGATAGCAACATAGATATATGGAACTCGAAACGGAAAGATTCTGAGGTTGCAAACGAGCAGATAGATGGGGAGGAGGGCAAGGACGAACCACCGGATTTGCGCCCAGGCTTTCAAGCCGCGGAGAATCACCAGCAATCCCGCGAAAACGAGGCCAACAAAGGCAAGATCGATAAGCTGCGCCAGAACCAGGCGCGTGAGCGGCCAGGGAACGTGCATGCGCTCATCGCCCAACGAGGATGTGAGGTCAATGTAGCCGGGCAGAAGGAGAATGGCGGCGAAGCCCCATGCCTGGGCGATTCGTTTGATCATTCCGTGCTTTTCCCCCCGCATCGATCTCGCATTCACGCGACTTCGTCTTACACGGAAATTCTATCGAATAGAAAAAGAATCCGCCCGTTACCTAACTCGGCGCGATCGATGACGGAGAAATGCGGTGCGAATGCGCGCGTCAGGTCGTGCTCAGTCAAATGACCGTAGAGATCGTCCCGGCCGCGCAGCCACTCCTGAAACATCGGATCGGAGGGTGGCACCCACTCCAGGAGGAGCCAGCGCTGTGTAAGGGCGGCGCAAAGACCGGCGATGTGCGTGAGCGGCAACTGATGGCGCAGGATCAGATGATGCACGACCGCGAGCATGAGCACCAGATCAGATCTGCCGGTGAGGCGGTCGAGCAGAGACAGATGTTCGCGATTTCGCCACCCGGCCGCGGGCGTTGGGCGGGCGATATCCGCGACCAGGGATGTAATGGGTTTGTTGCCATCCAGCGCGGTGCGCCAAAGTCGCTCGAGTGCGGCGGAGTCGCTGTCGAGGGCTACAACAATCGCGCCAGCGTCGGCAGCCAGCAACGAATAGGTGCCAGTATTAGCGCCGATATCCAGGACATGTTCGGGTCGACATCGTGCGAATACGCTCTTGACGAATTGCTGCTTTTCTTCAACGTCGGCGGCCTGATAGTGAACGGCGGTTTGTTCATAGCGGCTCCATTGGCTATGGCCGCGCTCCCCGGCGGCGTGCCGAATCTGCTTGCCGAGCCGCGCGATGCGCTTTTTGAGGACATGCCTCGCGAGGGCCAGATCGGCAGTGGATGGAGCCTTTTTCGAGGCGGCGCGACGTTTTCCTGGACGCTCGAAGACGGTGGCCAGTGTGACGACATCAAGCAGCTTGGGGTTCAGCCGGCGCCAGCGCGGCAGTGCCTCATAAATCTGGCGCGGCTCATAGCCGTCGCGCGCAAACAGAGTCGCCTGCAAAGGCCAGCTCAAATATTTTGCCGCGAGCAACGGCAAGAGGAAGGTGCGCACGAATTGGCCGTAGGCCAGCCAGACACTGGAATGAGGGTCGCGGCGCTCGAAGGATAGAACGTCTACGAGGATGGGGTGCGGGCCAGAAAAGAGGATGTTAAGAGGTGTGGCGTCTTTCAGAGTCCACCCGGCGTCGATGGCCTGGCTGGCAACGCGCAGCGTGAGTTCGGCGGCCGCGCGCCACTGAGCGATGCTCCACTCCCACGGGTAGCTGATGGGATCGATTCGTGGATGTTCAAGCCAGAATTCGCCGGCAGAGATGCAGGAATGGGAACCGGGCTCCACGATTCGGCTCGGAATCAGGTCACCGCTTTCTTCGAGAGTTTTGCGCAGCGGGGATGCGAGAAATGCGCGGGTCTCAACCTCGGCTGCGGGGCGAATCCGCCGCAAGGCGCACCCTTCCGTGAGCCGGAGCTCGCCGGCCGGATCGCGAAAGGTCAATTCCAGTTCAGGGTCTATGGGGGGGAGAGCAGACTCGCGGGCAGAAATCTTTCGTGGTCCGTTCACGGATTTGGCGAGTCCTCGCCATCCGCAGCAAGCGACTGCTCATCGGGCTCGTGCCGGGTCTCATTGCCCGAGCGGAAGAGCGAGTAGATTTTCCGGCGCAAGTACCACCCGGTGGCAACGAGCGCGGATCCCGCGGCCTGGACGGCTAACAGGCCCGTGCCTGGATCGGCATAGGCGTATGCAGGGCGCTCGAATACTAAGACGGCACCGATAAGAATCAAGGCAACCGAAAAGACATGAAGTAGTTTCACGCGACTCACGGGCGGCTCCAGACTGGGATGGCAATTTCGTTCGGAAGAGCAACCGACTGGAATCCGAAGTCGAACTCAAGCAGCCATCTAAGAATAAGTAGACGGCAAACCGGCCGTCGACGTTTACAGAATTGCAGACATTCTATCCTGAAAGGAATGTAACTTTTGGATAGGGAGCATCTTTCGATTAAATACAACTCTCGTATCAAAGAATTTCGTGCAGAGGCAACCTTATTGGGGTCTGCCGCATCGGCGAACCGCGCAATCGACAACTAAGCTTGCGCAGGTGCGGCGGAATCCGGCCTGGACTTGGGCGGTTCTTTACGTCCGGGGGCGAGGATGGCGTGCAGGATGGTACCTTCCATGCGGGGCATGAACTCGACCACGCCGGCAGCGCCAATGTCCTGGATCAGGCGGTTTATGATCTTGTAGCCGAGATCGCGGTGGGCCATCTGGCGGCCTCGGAAACGAAGGCTCGCCTTCACCTTGTCGCCTTCAGTTAGGAAGCGGACTGCCTGATTCTTCTTGGTTTGGTAATCGTGCTCGTCGACGGTCACCGAGAACTTGACTTCCTTGACTGTAATGACCTTCTGGCGCTTGCGCGCGGCGCGCTCGCTCTTTTCCTTCTCGTAGAGAAAACGGCCATAATCCTGAATCCGGCAAACAGGCGGGACAGCGGTGGGCGAAACTTCAACCAGGTCAAGGCCGCGCTCGCGGGCGATGCGGAGCGCCTCAAAGGGCTGGAGAATGCCAAGTTGTTCGCCGTTTTCGTCGATGACGCGGATTTCGCGCGCGCGAATCCGGTCGTTAATGCGAATGAAGGACTTTGCCGCTCGTTTATCGAATGCGATGGTGCTCCTCCGAAGGCGTGCCGGACGGGCCGGGGCAGGGCACCCCACTGGGCCGCAGAGCAGCGACGCAACCTGAGTATAACATTGGCTCGGTCCTCAGAAAAAAGAGGTTAATGGCTGGGAATGCCGGCTAGCGAGCCGTCCGAATGAAGGCCGGTGACGCGCACATCGAGCAGCTGATTGGCCGGGAAATGGCCGCTGAGATGAATGGGGAGGAAGTTCTCGGAAAGGGCAGCGGAGCAGCCGAGCGTGGCGACTGCTTCCGGCGTGTTGAGTGTGACGGCGGCAAGGTCCTGTCCGATGAAGTGGCTGCGGTGAGCGAGCGTTCTCTCTCCGGCCACGATCCGGAGAGCGGCCATACGCTCTTCGACGGCGGCCGGCGGAACCGGCGACGACTGGTGGAAAGCCCATCCAGGCGTGCCCGGCCGGGGCGAAAAAGGAAACAAGTGCAAATAGCCGAAAGGCAGTGTGCGCACAAAAAAGAGCGTCTCGTCGAATTCGCGATCGGACTCTCCGGGAAAACCAACCATCACGTCGGCGCCGAGGGTAAGGCTGGGGCCGGCGGCTGAAAACAGCGCGGAGACCTTGTCCGCGTAGTGCCAGGGGCGGTAGCGGCGGTGCATGCGGCGAAGCACGGCGTCGGAGCCCGATTGCAGTGGAAGGTGTGCGTGACGGGCGAGACGATCACCTCCGAATTCGCCCAGCAGATCGATCAGACTGTTGTCCCAGTCCATCGGCTCAATGGAGCTAAGCCGCAGGCGAGGCAAGGCAGTCTGGATGAGGATGTCACGCACCAGGTTTGCCAGCGAATCTTGTCCGAGACCAGAAGAAGAATCCCGTCCCCAGCGGCCAAGGTTAATTCCCGAGAGCACGAGTTCCTTTCCGCCGGAGGCGACGAATTCCTCAACGT
>CAZVYV010000054.1:0-12797 GCA_964630985.1 uncultured Occallatibacter sp. | reverse complement strand
GGTTGCGATGAGGCGGAGGAAGACGTTGCGGGAGTGTGGGCCGATTGGGCCGGCATGGGAGCGGATGAGATTACCGCCAACGAGAGGCTGGCGATGAGGGCGAGGGCGGGGAAGCCTTTGGTTCCCTTCGGACGAGTTTCCACGTCTATTAGAGTACGGCAAGAGACAGGGACCAGGGATTAGGGACCAGGGATTAGAAAAACAGGGGGCGAGGGGGCAAGGGAGTAGGTCGGCGAGGGCGGGCAAGCAAGGGAGCAAGGCAGCGATGCAAGTCGCGTATGCTTGGGAACACAAGAGGTTGCGATGACAAAGGCACATTCGAAGGCACGAGAGATTGGCGGATTTTCGCTGGCAATTTTATTGATGGCGCCTTTGATGGCGGCTGTGGTGGTGCAGGGACACGCGCAAAGCCAGAGCCAACAGCCTGCGGCGCAGCAACCGGCGCCACAACCGCCGGACCAGCAAGCGCCTGAAGCGGGAGGCCCTAGCGGGGACAACGGCCCGATCGCTCTGCCCAAGAAGCCGGACAATCCAGACAACACCCCACCGCCAGCGCCGGCGAGGCCAGAATTCAAGGCCCCTGAGGGCGCACCCAACATGAGCCTGCGCGTAGAGGTTCCGGAGGTGACGGTGGACGTAGGCGTGCTCCTGGAGAAGACGCACCAGTTTGTGCCCGGACTGAAGCCCTCCAATTTCCGCGTTTACGAAGATGGCGTTGAACAAAAGGTTGAGGGGTTCAAGCGTACGGAGGCGCCGATTACGGTGCTGATCCTGATGGAGTATGCGGCGCGCGGCTATTTCTTCAGAGTGGATGCGTTGAATTCGGCTGTGGCATTTACCGAGCAGCTGCGGCCACAGGATTACGTGGCCATGATGACTTTCGACCTGAATTCACACATTGTGAGCGATTTTACGCAGGACAAGAGACAGATTATGCAAGGTATCAACCAGCTCGCGGCTGGAGTGTACATGCCGGCGGCGTTCCAGGAGACGGACATCTTCGATGCGCTGAATGAGGGGCTGGATCGGATGTCGCGCGTGGAGGGCCAGAAGTACATTCTGCTGGTTGCTTCTGGTATCGATACGATGTCGAAGCTGGACCTGGACCAGATTTTGAAGCGGGTGAAGGCGACGCGCGACACGACGATCTTCACGGTTTCGACGGGCGGGTTCATCGAGACGATGCGCGGGGAAAGCATCACCTACTTGCAGGCGGAGAACCAGATGAAGACTTTTTCCGATCTGACGGGCGGGATGCATTTCGAGCCAAGGTTTGTGGGCGAGTTGCCGGACGACATGAAGGCAATCAACGAAAACATCCGAGCCAAATACGAGCTGGTTTATCACCCGACGAACGCGAAACAGGACGGGACCTACCGCAAGATCCGCGTGGAACTGGTGGACGACGAAGGCCAGCCGCTGCGCATGCAGGATGAGAAGAAGAAGCCGCTGAAATACGACATCATTGCGCGCGATGGATACCGCGCCAAGCAGGAAGTGGAGTAATGAAGACAGGGAAAAGGGATTAGGGACCAGGGACCAGGGAACAGGGAAGAACAAAAGCAAGATCGAGACAAAGGCAAGGGCAAAGGCAAATACAAAGGCAAATACAAATCTCAAAATAAAGGCTCGCCCGTGGGGGCGGGCCTTTTGTTTCGATCCATACTGAACTTTTTTCATTGTGGGACGCTTGGGGAGCCCTGTGACTCCTGTCACCCAGGGGCGAAGCTACCAGCCCATAAGATGAGCAGCGTGAGGCACGCAGCGAGCGCGGCCGCAGTGGATTTGCGGATGCGTTCAATGCGGACCGCGCAAATTCTTGACCCTGGAGACTGGTATGGGATTAGTTCCTATTATGTGGGCTGTTTGGGGTGTGTCTTTTGTCTTTATGGCCGGTGTAACGATTTTTGCGGCGAGAGTTGGACGGAATGAAGAGGCGCAGATTTATCTGGCCGAGTCATCGAATCGAGTGAAGTCCGATCAGGATGCGATTCTGGCTCGGGTAGGCAAGATTCGTCCCGTGAAGAGAGCTGCGCTGGTGATGGTGGGAGTAATGACGTTGGTGGTGGTGGGGTACTATCTTTTCGATATCTTCCATCAGTTTTGAAGACAGAAAGTCGATTCGCGATGTAACCGCACGACCAGCGCGGTGACGCACGTGCCGATGCGATCTCGCGATGGCGAGGGATGCGAGGCCGCAGAGGCCCCGCACGCCGGGAAATGCGACCGCTGCACCAGGCCTAATCGATGAGGTGGAGCTGGAGCAGAATATCGCGGACGTAGTATGTGAGGACGACTGCGGTCATCCCGGCGACGAGCCAGCGGGCGATGCGCACCATCGGCTCAACCTTGGCTACTTTGGAAACGATGGCAGCCTGCTCAGCCTGTTCGTGCGAAAACGAATCATCGAGGAAGATCTGGTCCTCTTCGTTTTTTGTCAGGTTGGAGCGATAGATGTATATCGCGGCCATGAATACGACGAACGCAGACCAGACGGTCCACATGATTGGGACGAAAGTCATACTCCACCTCCGAACGAATTCCGGTCCCAGAAACTGCGGGGTCGTAGGGAATTGCGGTCTCGCGGCCAGAGGGGCCCTTACGGTTCATCATCATAGCTCCGATTACATGAAAAAGTGAACCACTTTGATGGGGGCGGTGCGGAAAAGGCGGTTTTGGGAGAGGGGGATTCCCCTGCGTCCCGGCGGGAGGCGGCGCATCTAATGGGATGTGTACCCAAAGTGGGGCTTGTGCAAGGTTTCGCCGAAAGGTACAGTACGGAGAGGGAAAGAACTCTAGGTCACCGAGGGAGAGTTTATGGCTACGACTACAGTAACGCCTGAGACAGTAGCACCAGCCGAGGAAACCGTTAAGAAAGCGCCACTTATGTTGACACCGCAGGCGATCACGAAGGTGCGCGAGATTATGGCCACCCAGGATCCGTTGCCGGCCGGGCTGCGCATTGGCGTGGTGGGCGGAGGCTGCTCCGGGTTCCAGTACTCGATGGCTTTTGAGAACCAAGGCGGGATGATGGATAAGGTCTTCACTTTCGAAGACTTAAAGGTTTTCGTGGACGCGACCTCGCTGATGTACCTGAATGGCTGCACGGTGGATTACGTGGAGTCGCTGGAGGCGGCGGGATTCAAGTTTGACAACCCCCAGGTGAAGTCGACCTGCGGATGCGGATCGTCGTTCCAGGCGTAAGAAGCAGAGAACGAGGGATTAAGAAGGCAAAACAAAGGCTCGCCGGAGACGGCGGGCCTTTTGTGGTTGTGGGAACGTAGGGAGATGGGCTACTGCGGAGTGGTGTCAGGCGGCCCCGGTGCTGGAGTTGGGTTGAAACCAGGGGTTGGGGTGGAACCGAAAGTTGGTGTACTTGCGGGCGTGGTGGTGCTGCTTCCGGGTTGGCCGCCTGGCCCGGTGCTGGCGCCTCCGATGGTCTTCAAGTCTGAGAGCGGGTCATAGGTGAACTCCCACTCGTTGTAATGATTCTTCTTCTTATAAACAAGAATGGATTGCTTGGGGCTCGCTGGCTCAAAGCCGATGATGCCCCCGCCGCCGAAGGTTGGGCCGCTGGAGCCGGAGGTTGAGCTGGTTGAACCCGCACCGCCACTGGAAGTGCCGCTGGTCGAGCCTGCGGCGCCCGGCGTGTTTCCAGAACTATCGGACGGGCTGCCGGCTGAGCCGGATCCGCCTGTCGGCGAATTTTGATCGCTGTTGGTGTCGCTAAAGAGTGAGTTGGAGCTTGATGGACCGCCGGTGGAGAAACCACCGGGAGTTGTGGTTCCCGGCGAGCCGCCGGTGCCGCCTGGGCCGGTGCCTGCGAGCGTGGATGCATTGCCGGCGAGGGGCTGGCCGAAGAATCCCATTGCGGTGGGAGTTTTATTTTGCCCGAAGGCGATGGGCTTCCAGTCGTCCTGGCCGGTCATGGGATCGAGATATTTCTTGCGCAGGAAGTGGATGTTGTTGGTGTTGACGAGGGCCTCAACGTTGGGCGGATAGGCGTGAAATGTACGGTAGTAGAGCTGAATGGCGCGGCGGTATTGCATGCCACGATGGAACGTTTCGAGGTCGCGGTCACGTTGGATGGAGCGCGCAATGTTGGGCGCGGCGACTGCCAGAGCGATGACGAGGAGGGCCGTCAAGAAGATGGCGATGAGCATGACGTAACCCTGTTCGGACTTGGGAATGGGTTTTAGAGAGCGATGTGAGATGTTCGCTTCGTTTCGTGGTTCCCACCCTTTCCGCAACCTTTCTTCGAAAGCTCGTGGAAAGGATGGCGCAACCGGCTCAGGAGGCGAATAGCGGCGAATTGGAGAAGCAGAAGTCATGGGTAGATTCAGAGTCTTGAAATATCCATTTTCATTGCGATGAAAGACCGATCGTTTGCGTGTTGTTGTATGCGAGGTCGGTGACTTCGACGTTAAGCGGGCGGATGACGCCAATCTTGTAACGATGGTCAACGATGTCGCCGGTTCTAGCCATGAAGATGTCGTCGCCGTGCATGAAGAAGGCCTTGAGCTGCTTATGTTCGTCCTGAGAGTAGCCGAAGTAGCGGAGATCGATGGACGGAGGCTTGGGCGGCGGTGGCGGAGCCGGAGGGGTGTTGGACTGAGCGATGTTCCGCGCGCTTTTTATGGGGGCGGGAATGGGAACCGGGATGGACTCCGCGGAAAAGATGTTTCGGCCGGAGCCGGAGTATTCGACATCTTCGCTCTGATCCAGCTTATCGAAATGCAGTGAGGGATCGATGCCGGCATTGGTAAGGCGCAAGGCTTCGTTGCCCGCGCCGGGCGTGGCCGCGGAGGGTGTGCCGGGAGCGGCGGGAGGGTTCTGCAGCGTGGGCGTTACAGGCGCAGGACCAGAGTCGGCAGCCGACGGGGATCCAAAGAAAATGTGAAAGACCCAGAAGGCGCAAATCACCAGAACGATCCCCAGCACACTGGCAAGAATCACCTGACGCTTGTTTTCGGTGCCGAGAGCGAGAGCCATTATTCGCCCTCCTTGCCGGCGGGAGAGGCCGCGGGAGATTCGTCGCCCTTGGATGGAGCCATGGGCAGACCGCTGGCTTCAGCGTCCGCGGGGCGCAGCCAGGTGGAGACGCGAAGACGAAGATTGACCAGGCCGCCTTGCTGGCCGGTGAGGGACATGGCGCGAATGATGAAGAAGATTCGATCGCGCTCGAGCGAGTTGATGAAACGCATGACGGAGGGATAGTCGCCGCTGATGCCGGCGTCCATGGAGATTTCAGTAAGTTCGGCGCCAGGTTTTTCCTGTGCGTATCCCACGCGCGAGAGGCGGACGCCGGATTTGACCGCCAATTCGCCGATGCGGCTGGAGATGACGGAGTAGTCCGACGGAATGCGTTTCTTGTAGAAATCGTCGATCTGCTGACGCGTTTTCTGGACGCGTTGGTCGAGGCCGCGGAGAGGAGCGGTCTGGATCTCGAGAACCTTCAGTTGCGTCTGCTTGCCGGCGAGGACCTCACTGGAACCGCTGTTCATCGCGGCCCAATCGAATCCGAGTCGAACAGCAAGAAGGACGGCGATGACCAACAGCACCGCGAAGCCTGCGAAGTGCCAGGTGAGCGGCGATGCCAACCGCTCGCGGAAGGATGAAGGAGTTCCGTTCGCTTTCATTGCGGACCTCCGTGCGTGGGCCCTGGGTATGGCGGACGGCCGCTGCCTTGTGGAGACGCGGGATTTGAGCGCAAGTGTTTTGGGTTGGGGTAGCCGAGGGGGATGGTCGAATCGGCATGGTGCACCGATTTGGCGGCGATTCGCTCGGCGTTGGCTCGTTCTTCAAGCAACGTGGGCGGATTGTATTCAGCCAGGAGATCGAAATCGAAGCGGTTGGAGATGCTGATTGGTTCCTGGCGCTGCGAGGGGTTGTTGGTGGATTCGGCGTTTTCACCGACGATGCGGGGCCGGAGGAATCGCCGGGATTGCTCGAGGTTGGCGACGAGATCGTCGGCCTTGTCGCGGGGGCCAACGACGCGAACATGAACGGTGATGTGACCGTCAGGGGCGCGGATGGGCTCGATAGACGTGACTTGCACGCCACCTGGAAGAACCCTTTCCATGGCTTCCATGGCCAGAGTCCAGGAAAAGGCTTTTTCATCGAAGAGCTGGTTGAGAGCTTCGGCCTGCGTGAGCACGCGGGCATTCTCGGGGTGACGCATCATGATGACGGCGGCGGTGCGCTCGGATTGGACACGAGCGATCCGACCGTCGAGCGAGTGCTCAAGAGCGCGAGACGCCACGGCCTGGCGGTCAAAGAGATGAAGGCCCAGCAAGAACAGAAGACAAAGGGCGGCGAGCCCAGCCATGGCAATGCGCAGGCGCTTGAGCGCGGGTCCGATGTTGGCGTAAGGGCGAGAGGCGAGATTGAGAGTGATCCGCATCCGTCAACTCGCTCCGGCCAGCGCGCCCGTGACGCCGGCAAAACAGGCTTGAGGAAGAGCGGTCATGGCGCCTTCGCTGGGACGCGACGCCCACTCTACGACGGAAAGTTCGGGATCGCCAATGGAAGCCGCGAACTCGGCGGGATCCTGCACTCCAGCGTAGTGAAGGGTGCGGGGCCGCGAGCCGAGCTTGTCTTCAAAGTACGCAGAGGCAACCGCGATGCTGCGTTGAATTTCGGCGACACGTTGCGCGGGATCCTGGGGAAGGTCGAGGGTGCGATAAAGAAGAAGCTCTTGACCGGTTGCAATGGTGGTGGTGACAGCGTGGGCGCTGAGGTTGGCCGCCATTACGGCTTCCATGGATTCAAGAGACTCAAGCGCGGCGAGCGAGGAAGACAGAACAGCGCCGGGCTCGTAACCGGCAGAACGAACGGCGGCCTCGTATTCGGCGAGGATGGGGCCGGGCACGACGGCGGCGAGAACTTTCCATTCAGTCAGGTTCTGCGAGAGAACCTGATAGCTGACGCCAGCGTGCTCGACTTCAAAGGGGACCATTTTGCGCAGGCGGAAGCGGACGACGGGGATGGCTTCAGAGGGTTTGGCGGGAAGTGAATCAAAGTCGAGGACGAAGACGCGAACGAGCGTGTCAGGAAGGACGACAGTAACGGCGCGCGTGCGGGGCGAGATCTCATCGAGGGCGGAGCGGATGGCCGCAGTGACAGCCTCAGGCGCGCGCAGGTTGGGCTCATCGATGCTGGGAACGATGGCGCCTGGGGGCAGCGGGACGAAGGCGTAGACGTTGCCCTGCGTCGGCTCGGATGCGCCGCGGCGACCTCCCACGGCGGGACGCGCAGCAGCAAGCACGCCTTCAGGCGCGATCTCAATGGCGGCAGGCGGACGACCGCCGGTTTCGGTAAGTTTCGCTTTGTTCAAGAACGATCCCAAATACGAGTCTCCGGTTCAGCTTTGTTCAGCTCTTCGATTTCCCCGGGGGCTAAAGCCCACGTTCCGATTTTGGTCCAGAAGCCGGGGATAAATCCCCGGCCTACCTTGATGCCTCAATAAATGTAACCTTGTTGATCTCTTTGAGTGTAGTGACGCCGCGACGAACGCGCTCGATGGCGGACTCGCGGAGAAAGCTCATGCCTTCCTTTTGCGCCTGCCTGCGAATCTCGGAGGTGGGCTTTTTGGCAAGGATGATCTCGCGGATGGTGTCGGTGAGGTCGAGCAACTCGTGGATGGCAGTGCGGCCGCGGTAGCCGGTGCCGCCGCACTCCATGCAGCCGGTGCCTTCGCGGAAGTCGAAGTCGCGCCACTCAGCGGGATCCATGCCGCTCGCGATAAGGAGTTCGTCATCGTGATGAACGGTGTGCGCGCAGTATTCGCAGACGGTGCGCACGAGGCGCTGAGCGAGGATGCAGTTGAGCGCTGAGACGAAGTTGTAGGCTTCAACGCCCATATTAAGGAAGCGACCGAGGACGTCGACCACATTATTGGCGTGGACGGTTGTAAAGACGAGATGGCCGGTGAGCGCGGAGTTGATGGCGATCTGCGCGGTTTCCTGATCGCGAATTTCGCCGACGAGAATTTTGTCGGGGTCGTGGCGGAGGATGGAGCGCAGGCCGCGGGCGAAGGTGAGGCCTTTCTTCTCGTTGACCGGAATCTGGGTGATGCCGCGAATCTGGTACTCGACCGGGTCCTCAATGGTGATGATCTTGTCTTCGTCGCTCTTGATCTCATTGAGCGCAGCGTAGAGTGTGGTAGTTTTGCCGGAGCCGGTAGGGCCGGTAACGAGCACCATGCCATAAGGTTCGCGGATGTAGCGGCGGAAGCGGCGGAGGTCCTCTTCAGCGAAGCCTACGACGTCGAGGGTAAGGTTCTTGAATTTCTCGCTCATCGACTCTTTGTCGAGGACACGGAGGACGGCATTCTCGCCGTAAATGGTCGGCATGATGGAGACGCGGAAGTCGATGAGGCGATTCTTGTAGCGCACGCGGAAACGACCGTCCTGCGGGACGCGCTTTTCAGCGATGTCAAGCTCACTCATGATCTTGATGCGGCCGAGGATGGTGCCGTGGTGCTCGCGGGCGATGGGGGCGAGAGCTTCCTGGAGGACGCCGTCGATGCGGTACTTGACGTGAACCGAGTCATCGTAGCTTTCGATGTGAATATCGGAGGCGCGGCGCTCGAGAGCGGTGAAGATGGTGGTGTCAACGAGACGGATGATCGGGCTGATGTCTTCCGTGTCGCTGGTGAGCTTTTCGATGGAGATGTTTTCGTCGGAGTTTTCGTCGCCAGTAAGCACGTCGAAGGTGAGGCCTTCGCTGGCTTCGTCGAGAACGCGCTGCGACTGCTCGGTTTTCTTGAGCAGGTCGGTGATCTGCGAAAGCGTTGCCACACGCGCAGTAATGCGCGAACCGAGGAGGCCGGCGATCTCATCGAGGACCATGAGGCGCGAGGGATCGCTGACGGCGATGATGAGCGTATCGGGAGTCAGCTCAATGGGGACGAAGTTATAGCGGAACATGAGCTCGACGGGAACAGTGCGCAGGAGCTCGTGCTGTATTTTGAAATTCTTGAGGTCGACGAATTCGGCGTGATAGCGGCGGGCGAGGGCCTCGGCATTGGCACGCTCGTCGACATGCAGATCCGGGCTGCCCGGAGTAGGGAGCGTGACGACGTTGGAATCGGCCATGATGAAGACCCTCCTGAAGATCGAGCAGCTACATACCTGTGGTATTGCCAAGCGAGAAGATCGGCAGGTAGAGCGAGATGAGAATGAAGACGACGACGCAGCCCATGACGATGAGAATGGCCGGCTCAATGAGGGCGAGCGCGGCGGCGAGTGCGGTGGCCACGTCATCCTCAAAGAATTCGGAAACGGAGTTGAGCATTTGAGGTAGAGCTCCGGTTTGCTCGCCGACGGCGATCATCTCGGAAGCGAGACTTGGGAAGACTCCGGTCTTGATGAGAGAGTCGGCGAGGCTTTTGCCCTCGCTCACGGTCGTGATGGACGACTCAACGGCTTTGGAGACGCGGCGCGAGGAGATGGAACGCGAAGCGGTTTCAAGCGAGGGTACGAGCGGCAGGCCGCCGGTAAGCAGCGTGGAAAGGGTGCGCGCGAAGAGGGCAACCTGGTACTTGAGCCATATCTTGCCGAAGACCGGCATTTTGACGCGAACAGTATCGACAAAGTCACGGCCGCCTTCGGTGATAGCGAATCGGTAGAAAGCGAAGGCGGCAATCGCCGCGCCCAACGCGAGCCAGATGAAGTAGTGCTGCATCCACTGGCCGAAGTGCAGCAGGTCGACGGTGAGCGCCGGAAGCTTGCTGCCGAGCTGGTCATAGAGCTTGGCGAATTGCGGAATGACGACGGTGAACATGAAGATGAGGAGGCCAAAGACGAGACAGATCAGGACGCTGGGATAGATGAGGGCGCCGACGAGCTTTTTTCGCAAAGCCAGAGCGACCTTCTGGAAGCTGACGTAGCGATCAAGGACTTCAGTAAGGTTGCCCGAACGTTCGCCTGCGAGCAGAGTCGTGGTGTAAATGATGGGAATGCCGCTCTGCGCTTCGAAAGCGGCCGAAAGCGCCTCGCCTCGCTTGACGCGGCTGGCGACATCGTCCAACTGGCTCGAGAACCCGGCTTGCTTCTGGATTTTGCCAAGCATCTGAATGGAGCCAAGGATGGGCAGGCCCGCGCGGATGAGGGTGAGGAATTGCTGGTTAAAGATGAGGAAGGGCTCGAGCTTGACCTTGCGGCGGGAAATCCCAATGCTGCCGCGCGCGCGGACAGAAAAGACGTGGTAACCGGCATGGGAGAAGCGGGCACGCAACTCGTCAGCCGTAGCCGCGGATTGAACCTGCTCCTGCACGTGGCCACGCTCATCGGCCAACTTGATTACGAACTCTGCCATAGCTCCGCTTGTCCGTTGGGAAGGATTGGCCTTCCCCGGGCATGTTTCTCAAAATTCAGGGTACCAGCTTGAGCGGTCCCGCAGCAGTTCTAGCCATTGCCGGCCTCGGTGCAGGGTGGATTTTTCTTAAGAAAAAATCCACTTGGCCTTCATGGTTTCAGGACACAGCAACTGCGGGACCGCTGTTATGCCGCCAGTGCTCGTAACGGATAGACGCGAAAAGGGGTAGTAACGCTCGGAGGCGACAGTTGCGTTCAAGATTCGCTGCCGCGGCGGCGCGTTCATGAATTCGCCGGTCATTTTCGTCGAGGCTGTATTCTGAACTCGCTCCCATTCGCGGTTGAGCCGCGAAACGCGACCGGGCGGTGTGAACGATGGACTGGGCGATTAAAGAAAAGGCGATCGGGATAAGAAGCGGCGCGAGGACCGAACGCGGGCCGGCCAAGCGGTCGAAGTGGTTGGCCGGTGCGATTCCGCTCTTCGCGGTGGGCGCGGCGCTGATTCCGACGGTCTTGATTCCGGCGCTGCATGGGCGGCAGCACTCGGCGGTGGCCACGCCGTACCCGCATGACCTGGCGCAGGTGAGCTTTGCGGTTGGCGGAGACGTGATTCCGCATGAGGCGGTGAGGCAGGCAGCTGCCGCCGCTGGAGATGGCGAGCAGGGGTGGTCGGCGCTATTCGGCGACACGGCGGAAGTGTTTGAAGACGCAGATTTTGGATTTGTGAACCTGGAGACGCCGGTGGCGCCGCAGAACTCGCACGGAACGAAGGCGTTTTTGTTTGATGCGCCGGTGGAGTTGCCCGAAGCGCTGAAGGCGAGCGGGATCAAGATTGTGTCGTTCGCGAATAACCATGTGATGGACCAGGGATGGGCGGGGTTCACAGAGAGCCGCGAACACTTGAAGGAAGTGGGATTGCTGTTCGCGGGAACCAGCGACGATGCAGCTACGGAGTGGCAGCCGGTGATCACGGAGGCGAACGGCATCAAAGTGGGCTGGCTGGGCATGACGCGCTGGCTGAATGGAAACCGGAATCCGGACAAGGACGACCAGCCACATGTGAATTTCTATCCGTATCCGGGCGAGGCGAATGGCGCGCCGGGAGCGGATGAAGCAACGGTGCTGGCGGCGGTTAAGGCGGCAAGGACGCAGTGTGACCTGCTGGTGGTGAGCGTGCACTGGGGGATTGAGTATGCGACTGCGCCGCGACCGGAAGATGTGGACTTGGCGCACAAGATGCTGGAGGCGGGGGCGACGGTGATTGTGGGTGGGCATCCGCACGTGCTGCAGCCGATTGAAACCTACGAGACTCAGGATGGGCGCGAGACGGTGATTTTTTACTCGATGGGAAATTTCTTGTCGAATCAGTCGCGGAGTTACGTTGAGGGCCTGAATCCGGACTCGAATGGCGAGCCGAGAGACGAAATGATCGGGTTATTTTCCGCGGTGAAGAGAGACTACGGGCCGGCGGGAGTGCGCGTGGAACTGGGACATGTGGGAGTTCTGCCAGCGTGGGAGGACAACAACCGCAACGAACTGGCGTCGGGACTCGAAAAAAAGCCCGTGATTAAGCCGGTGCTTATCGACCGCGAGATTCCCACGCTGGAAGCGCGCCTGGATGCGTTGAACAAGGCTGCGGGGATCAGCACGACGAATGCAGCCGCGCCGGTGGGCGGACCGAATGCCGAGGTCGAGCCGGGCGCAAATGCCGGATCGCCGGGACAGGGGAGCGGGCTGACGGCAGACCAGAAGAAGGAATTTATTGAAGTGACGAAGCGGCTGAAGCTCTTGATGGACCGTCGGGCGCAGATTCTGGCGCGAGTGGGCGACGACTATGTAATGGCACCGCCGAAGCTCCCAACGAAACCGTGACAGGCGGCGAAGATGCAAATGCCGGAATCGGAAAACCTTCGCCAGCAGAAACTTGGGACCGGCGTCTTCGCGTGGATCCTTGGGCTGCTGATGGTTCCTTTTCTATTTATTGGCGCGTGTTTTGCGGCGCCTTATGTTCTTGTCATGCGCTGGCGGCAGCAACACCGTGAGGATGCTCTCAAGAAGCTGATGAAATCGCAAGGAAGGTTCATGGGGTGGGCGGAGTTCCAGCGAACGATGCGGGAATCAGGAGGCACCTGCATCGAAGAGCGATTCTCGGCGAAAGGGCCGGTCAGGTTCTGGTGGACGCCGGAGAATGTCTACAGCGAATCGCCGCAGGAGATCATCGACTGGTTTACGATGCGCAAGGGCGGGCGGTTTGTGCCGTTTGTTCTTTGGTGCCGCGAGCGCTATACAACGGTGGATGGTGGCAGCGCCATCATGGTGGAGACGTGGGGCGTGCCGAAGAAGGAAATCTACGCGCTGTGGGCGGAATGCAGGCCGGAGTCACAAAAAGCGCGATGGATTGAGGTTGCGCCGCCGGAGATTATTCCCAGGAACTCCGGTCAATAGCCATTCGCGACGAGCCATGCTTCGGTCAGGTCG
>CAZVYV010000053.1:0-12948 GCA_964630985.1 uncultured Occallatibacter sp. | reverse complement strand
CAGAATCGGATGCAGCACGACGGAATGCGCGAGCATGGCCGTGGTCAGTGGGGACGAGATGGGCGCGGACCGGGCATGGATGGCCGGGGCGACCAGTTCCACGGGCCAGACGGGCAGTTCCACAGGCCGCAGGCGCCACCGCCCCCACCGGATGGTGCTCCGCAGGCAGCGCCAACTCCGGCTCCGGCACCCGGATCAGGCCAGGAGCAATAACGGAGCGCTGCACTGCGCTTCTCACGTGGTTCTGCTCGGGATCGATCGGCACTTGGAATTGAACCCGGCAGAACCGCAAGTGTTCCACTTATCAGGCAACGATAATTGAAAGAAAATCTTGCGGCAGGGAGTGTTCTCCTTGCCGCCGTTTTTTGTGCGCGCACCGAAAGATGGATTTCGAACCACCAAGACATGAAGTCGCGTGCGACGCCGGACAGCGGTCCGTGCGGATTCTGTACCATCAGGATGGAGGGAGCGTTTGTGCCCATTCTCGCTGCGCCTGACTCTCTGATCCTGCTGATCTACACCTTTTTTATCCTGGCAGCAGGATTCTCGCTTAAGCCGGCGATGACGGGAAGCCGCCAGTTCATGCAAGCCGGGCGCGCCTTGCCTGGCTGGCTATGCGCCATGGCAATGCTGGGCGCCGGCCTCGGCTCTCAGGAAGTTTTGGGTATGGGCGCCGCCGGAGCGCGGTATGGGCTGGCCAGCGCGGGGTTTTTCGCGCTTGGCTCAATTCCTGCGATGCTCTTCGCGGGCCTATATCTCATGCCCGTCTTCTACGGCCCGAACTCGGCCGCCACGTCGAGCGCAAAACCTGCTCGCTCGATTCCGGAGTATCTTGGCCTCCGCTTCGACAGAAAGACGCGCGTGCTGAATGCATTTCTTTTTGCTGTGATGTCGTTGTTCAGCGCGGGGATCGCGCTCTACGCCATGGCACGCGTCTTCGTGGCGCTCCACGTCTTCGATCGAATTGCCGGCACTTTGAACTTGCCGCCAAACGGAGTTCTGCTTCTTGCAATGGGGCTGCCGGCGGTCTTGGTGCTGGCATATGTCCTGCTGGGCGGGCTTGGCGCCGCGATGTACAACCAGGCGATTCAGTTTTGCCTTGTCCTTGCCGGGCTGCTGCCTGTCGTTCTTCTGGGGCTCAAAAGGGTTGGCGGCTGGAGCGGCTTGAAGGCCGCGGCTTCGGCAGCCTCCTTGCACGGCATGGCGCAGGCGTCCACCGGTGCTCATCCCATGGGGGCCGGCGTCATCGTCCTCACACTCGGCGTGGGCCTGGTGCTGGGAGGCGGAACGTGGTGCACGGACTTCAGGCTGTTGCAGACTGCGATGGCGGCGAAGAATGTTGAATCGGCACAGAGAAGTCCGATCATCGCCGCCGCGGTGCGCGTGTTTGTGCCTTTCGTTATGGTCGTTCCGGGGTTGATTGCCGTAGCGTTACCCACCCCGCACACTTCGATCGTGATTCACAACGATAGTGGTGTCATTTATCACGAGATCACCGTTGTGCCGCCGGCTGTGGAGGCGGGGAGCGGCCTGGTTCCGGCAAAGGCCGATGCGGACGGAAAGCCGATTGTGTCCAACGGCCACGCGGAACTCGACTACACGATGGCAACGCCGAACGTGCTCCTTGAGTTGCTCCCCACGGGCCTGCTCGGGCTGGGAGTAGCTGCCCTGTTGGCCTGCCTGATGGGCGGCGTGGCCGCGAGCATCACATCATTCAGCACTGTCTTCACGTGCGATATTTTTCAATCGCTATTTGCCCCGGACGCCGCTGACAAGCGGCTGCTTTCCGTGGCCCGATGGGCCGCATTGGGCGGCGCACTGCTTGCCATCGGTGCGGCGTGCGCGGCAATGCGATTCGACAGCATTCTCGACGCCATGATGATCATCTTTGCTTTTGTGAATGCTCCGCTGTTTGCGGTTCTATTACTGGGAGTTTTCTGGAAGCGCGCGACCGGGCACGGCGCGTTTGCGGGATTGATTGCTGGAGCAGCCGCGGCTCTTCTGCATCATGGGCTCGCGCTGCCTAGTGGCGAACAACCGGGTATCCACGGCGGCTGGATCGCCGCGCTGATCCATCCTTCGAGCGAAATGGTACTGGGCCTGGATACGGCGATGCTGGCGTTCCTCGCCAGTCTCCTGGCGGCTGTAACGATCAGCGTGTTTACAAAGGCGCGGCCGGAAAATGAGCTCAAGGGACTTGTCCACTCAACAGTTCCGCGAGCATCGGCGAACGCACAGTGGTGGAAACGTCCCGAGACAATGGCCGCGGCGATCCTGGTGGTTGCGATCGCCGTGAACCTGATCTTTGTTTGAGCAGGAAGGAAACCATGTTTTACGATCCGCGTATTTCCATGGGCATTCTGTTCACATTGATCGGAACGATTCTGACAGCCTTCGGCCTGTCCACGCGCTCCGACGTGTCAGTCTATGCAAAGAGCATGGGCATCGACGCCAATTTGTGGTGGGGATTAGTGCTTCTTGTATTCGGAATCGCCGCTCTCACGTTGGGGCGCCGCGGCCAGGCGAAGCTCGAGAAAGAGAAGAAGTAGCGACTGGCGCCCCGTTCATCAGCTCCATCGCATTCTATTGAACGGTCGCGCTAAACCGCATCGTCCGGTAGTCGAAGGTGTAACTGTTCAGCTGGTCGAGTCCGTCAATGCCGATGACGCCATAAACGTCGTCGCGCGCGGCTGAGCCGAGCGGTCGGGTGAGGACCGGGATGTAATGGAGGTCGATTGTTTTATCGCCGAGCGCAAGTGGTACGTCGTCGGCAACATATGCTGACCTCGGCCCGGAATCCATGCCGGGAAACGAGAAGGGTTCCATCTTCTTGCCATTAAACTCGGCGGCGTGCTCGTCGAACCAGCGCGAGGTCAGATACGTCTGCTGGCTACCCGCGTCAATTTCGAACATCCTGTCGTCGCTTTCGCTGGAGTCAACACGGCTGCCGCCTGAGGCCTCATGCGAAGTCGAACCGGGACCGGAATCCTGGGTCCGCCCGAGAGCGACAATGATTTCATCGCCGTCGAGATAAAAACGGGCGCCCGTCGTAAGGCGATCCTGGTCGGCGGCCGGAGCGATCTCCTTCGCGGGGTCCACTTGGATGGTGTTGTCGGAGACCGTTATTCTTCCCATCGCAGCCAGCGCGGGATACCCAAGGACGCCTTCGACCCGATAGCCGGAATCAGGAAACGCATAATCCGCGTCTTCGAATATGAATGCCGTCACATTGTGCAGCGTCAAGCGGCCGCCAATCGTAAAACGCGGGATCACGGTCGAATGAACCTGGATGGGGCGCCCGGTGAGTGTGCGAATCGTGACGGACTTCTCTGAGATTTCGAGGCCGACATCGCGCGCAATCGACCGCGAGATCAGGTTGAACGGCGCAGTCGGATCGAGCATCCAGCTGTGGGACCGCGCATCGACAAAAACTGGCACATCAACAAGTCCCAGAGGATCGTTGCTGACTTGAAGCCTGAATGGATCGCAAGGATCGACCGTAGTGGGCGGATTGTCCTTGGCAAGCGGCAGCATCTTGAGCGGCATTTCAATTTCGTCCTGCTCGGCGGAGTTCAGATTCGCATGAAGTCGATCGTCGAGAGTCTGGTAGGCATGACCCGCCTTGGTCCAATCGCCAAGGCGCAGGTAATCTTCGGCGAGCGTCATGCGCAGCAGCTTTTCGCGAACTTTGTCGCCGCTCGCACTCACTTTGTCGACAAGCGGTTCGAGAAGCTTCACCGACTGATCCGGTTGGTTTGAGCGATTGGCCAGAATACCGCGATAAAACTGCGCTTGATCCGGTGTTAGCTGATCGAGCTGCGCCTGAATGCGAAGGTACTGGTGATCGGCGAGCAAATTTTGCAAGCGCGCATCGGTATCGAGGCCGCTGCTTGTTCCAGTGTGAAGTTGTGCGTCAGCGCCCGGGTGCTGCGCTGCAGAAGAGGGCTCGCGTTCCGGAGCGGAAGTTGCGGGTGCATTTTGTTGAGTCTGTTGCTGCGGCGGTAGATCGGCGTTTTTCTGCGCAACGAAAGAAGAGAACGGCGCAGCGAGCGCCAGAGCAAACGGCAGCCCTCCCAGAGACAGTCGCACCCTTGCATGCGACTGCGCCGGGCGCCGGTTACTACGGCCCGTGAATCCGCTCCCATCGCTCATCTTCAGTTCGACGTTAACAGATCGACATTGACGAGCGAAGAGCCTGGTCTTGAGACGGTCCTTACGCGATGGCGGCTAGACTTGAGATGAGCGATGAAACGCAAGACAATTGCCCATTACGAGATTCTGCGGCGCCTTGGCGCCGGAGGCAGCGGGGTTGTGTACGCCGCCAACGACACGTTGTTGCAGCGTCCCGTCGTCCTCAAAATGCTCCACACCGGCCTGCTCACGGCCGAGCAGTTGCGGTCGACAGTGTTGCGCGAGGCGCGCCTGGCTTCGGCCATCGAGCATCCCAATGTGTGCGCGATCTATGAGGTGGGTGAAAGCGGCGATGAAGCGTATATCGCCATGCAATTCGTGCCCGGCCAGCCGCTGGACGAATTGATCGCACGCGGCCCGGCGAATCTGCAGCTTGTGCTCTCGGTGGGAATTCAGATTGCCGACGGATTGCAGGCGGCGCACGCGCTCGGTATTTTTCACCGCGATCTGAAGCCGCAGAACGTGATGCTGACCGACGGCGGCCTGGTGAAGATTCTGGATTTCGGCCTGGCGCGGCGGATCGCTCCCGAAGATGTGCGCTTCGACCCGGCGAAACCGGCGCTGGGCAAAGACAAGCCTGCCGCGCCCACATTCACAGCGCGCGGCGGAACCATCCGCTACATGGCGCCGGAGCAATTTGTCACCGGACATTCGAGCGTCCAATCGGATGTTTGGGCGCTTGGCGTGATTCTCTATGAACTGGCCGGGGGCCGTCACCCATTCGCGCGCGCTGACGCCGAAGACTTTCAGGCCATTCGCGCCATTCAGTTTCTTGAGCCGGACGACTTGAGTGCGATCGTCCCGGACATCTCGACGGAACTCAAGAGTGTGATTGCTGCTTGTCTCGAAAAAAATCCCGGCGCCCGCACGGCATCGGCGGCCGATGTTCGCGAAGGGCTCAAGACGATCATGAAGGCGCTGCGCATCGACACCGGCATCCTTCCCGGCGACGCAGCGGCCAACCTGCCGGCAACGGGCCCCGAAGCGGAAAAACGCACTACGGGCTTGCTTTCCATGCTGGCCGAGCGATTTCGCGAGTCCGCTGGAGAGCAAAAAACGCAGAATTCGCTGGTTGTGCTTCCCTTCGCCAATTTAGGTGCAACTCAAGCGGCGCCGCTTTATGGATACGCGCTCGCTGATGCGATCGCCGCCCGCCTCGCGCGTATTCCCTCGCTGGTCGTGCGGCCTTCGAGCGCCCTCATGCCGCTGGCAGGCGCGCAACCCTGGGTACAAATGGATCCCCTTGCCGTGGGGCAAAAGCTGCTGGTGAAGTTTGTGCTTGCCGGAAACTTTGTTCGCTCCGAAAATGGATTCGATCTGAATTGGCAACTGCTCCACGTTGCATCGCAGAGTGTGCGCACTGGCGGTTCGATTCGCGTTGCGTCGCTGGATCTGATCGCCGTGCAGTCTGAGATTTCGAACGAAGTGTTCGCCACGCTGCAGGGAATGGGGGCCGCGGAGGGAATCGAATCCTCGGGCGCCGGGCAAAGCGCCGACGCGACTCGTGCCCCGTCGCGTGATGCATCGCTGCGCGGGCTGGTCAGCGAGAGATATCTGCAGGCGCGCGCTCTGTTGAGCTCGTTCATGGTTCGGACCGGTTCTCGCGCCGATCTCGATCGCGCTCATCAGTTGTTTACGCGCGTCACAGAAGCCGATCCGGGATTCGCCGCGGGATGGAGCGGGCTCGGCATCGCCGAACTGCAATACGCACGGCACGGCTTCGGCGGGCAGATCCACGTGATGCGCGCGCGGCGTGCCTTCGACGAGGCGCTCAAGCTCGATCCGGCGTCCACCGAAGCCAATCTCTATCGAATTTATATGTTGCTCTCGCGCGGCGAAAAAGAGTCTGCGCGCCATGGGATTGCCAACCTGCTCGCGGGTGCTGCGAACGACTGGAACGTTCACATGGTGGCCGGCCTTGCGCTCCGTGGCGATGGCATGTACGACGAAGCCTTGAGCGAATTCAGCCGTGCACTCAAACTCAATCCGGCCAACGCGGCAATTCTCTACAACCATCGCGCCCGCGTGTATCACTATCAGAATCAGATCGAGCTGGCCGGCGACGAGCTGGAGAAGGGATTGGCGCTGGAGCCGCGTCATCCGCTGCTCCGGACATCGTCGGGCTATCAGGAAATGCGACTAGGAAATCTCGAAAAGGCCATCGAGATTCTCGAGCGCGTAATCGCCGACGACTCTTCGCTGCGCATTGCGGTGCCCACGCTTGCCATCTGCTACGTGCAGGCAAATGCGCGAGAGCGCGGCGTTGCTTTGCTCAAGGACGACACGCTGGCTGCAGCCGAGGCCGACAGCGAAATGGCTTACCGGCTGGCTACCTACTTCGCCGTCGACGGCGACTCCAGCGAGGCCCTCCACTGGTTGCGCCGCGCCATCTATCTCGGCAATGAAAATTATCCCTGGTTCCAGAAAAACCCCGCGTGGAATAACCTGCGCACAAACGCGGACTTCGAGCGGATTCTCGAGGATCTGAAAAAGAGCTTCCGCAAGAATCAAAAAACGTGGAAGCGATTGCTGGAAGAAGTGCCGGCCGGGGAATAGCCGCCCTTAACCGGGACTCACAATACGCTCATACTTCTGGTACTCCGGCTCCCACACATAATCGCGAATTCTCGCAGCGAATGCAGCTTCGTCGCATCTTTCGGCGACCCCCTCCGCCATTGCTTGCCGGCCAACAGCCGCAGCGACTGCGGCACTCGTCTTGCGGGAGTCGGCGATTGGAGGCAGCAGCGGCGCACTCTTGTCAATGCGCGCCGGCGAGAGCGAAGCCAGCGCTTTAGCTGCGGCCATAATCATGCCGTCGGTCACGCGCCGCGCGCGGCTGACAAGGATGCCGAGCGATAGGCCTGGGAAGATGTAGGAATTGTTGACCTGCGCGATGTGGACAAGTTTGCCGTTGATTTCGACCGGAGCAAATGGGCTGCCCGTGCCGACGATTGCGCGGCCTTCAGTCCATCGCAGCAGATCGGCGGGTGCAGCTTCACTTTGCGAGGTGGGGTTCGACAGCGGAAAGATGACCGGGTGCGGAGTGTGGCGCGCCATCTCGCGCACAATCTCCTCGGTGAAAGCTCCCGGCCGTGCGCTCACGCCGGCCAGAACCGTGATCCCCGCGTTCCGCGCAACATCGAGCAGCGAGATAGCGCCTGTGCCCAGCGCCGACAGTTTCCAGCCGGCGACGTCCTCGCGCTTGCGCACAAACGGTTGCTGTGCGGGACGGATGCCCTCACAACCCTCGACGAGCAGGCCAAGGTGGTTGAAGGCATAGATGCGCCGGCGCGCTTGCTCATCGCTCAGACCCTCCTGCTTCATCTCGGAAATCAGAAGATCGAGAATTCCGGCGCCAGCCGATCCGGTGCCGAACATCGCAATCGTGTGTTCCCGCAGCGGAATTCCCGTTGCGTTCACAGCCGCAAGCAGCGTGGCTGTCGTTACGGCCGCGGTTCCCTGAATGTCGTCGTTGAAGGTGCACAGCCGGTCGCGATAGCGCTCCAGCAGGCGCGCGGCGTTCGCTCCGGCGAAATCCTCCCATTGCAAAAGAACGTGCGGCCACCGGCGCTCCACGGCACTAACAAAGGATTCGATAAAATCGTCGTACTCCTGCCCGCGAATGCGCTCATGTTCCCAGCCTATATAAATGGGATCGTTGAGCCGGGCCGCGTTGTCGGTGCCCACATCGAGCAGCACCGGCAGGCAATGCTCGGGTGGAATGCCGCCCAACGCCGTATAGAGCGCCATTTTGCCAATCGGAATGCCCATTCCGCCGGCGCCTTGATCGCCAAGACCAAGGATGCGCTCGCCGTCGCTGACCACAATGCAGCGTATGGGATCGAAATGGGAGTTCGAAAAAATCTGTTCGACGCGATCCTTGTTGGGGTAGCTGAGGAATAGGCCGCGTGGCTTCCGCCAGATCTCTGAAAAGCGCTGGCAACCCTCACCGACCGCTGGCGTATAGACAATCGGCAGCAGTTCCTCGATGTGGTTGGCAATGAGCGAGTAGAACAGCGTCTCGTTGTTGTCCTGCAGGTCGCGCATGGAACTGTATTTGTCAAACGCGGTTGGGTGGCTGTCGAGCACGCGTTTGCGGCGCTCGCGCTGGTTTTCAAGAGTTCCGATGTGCGGAGGCAGCAGGCCATGCAGCGCGAACGTGTCGCGTTCCGCCTCCGTAAATGCCGTTCCCTTGTTGAGACGCGGGCTCATGAGTAGGTTGAACCCGCTAAGGTGTGTGCGAATGACCGATGGGTCGGGCGCGTTCGATCCCGATTCGCTCGATTCAGTGCTCAAGTTAGGACTCTCCTAAGTAGCCGACTTGGGTGCCAACAGAATAAAAACTTCTAGATGAATTCGAGCAGAACGATTTCCGGCCGCGTGCCGACGCGCATGGGAGGGCCCCAGGTTCCGGCCCCAGTCGAAGTGTAGACCTTGAGCGATCCGAAGCTGTGCAGGCCGCTTGTGAAGCGGCCGTAGACGCGGCGTGTAATCCAGGTAAAAGGCAGAAACTGCCCCCCGTGCGTGTGCCCGGAGAGCTGCAGGCTGAAGCCTGCCTGCTCCACGATGGGTAGCCGCGCGGGCGCATGGTTAAGCAGAATGCCCGGATTGGCGCCCCCAGATTCGGGGCCCGACAAGCCCATACTGCTGAGCGCTGCCTTCATGTGCAGCGGCGACGACGAATCGTGATAAAGCACGCCAGCAATCCCAAGGCCATCCACCACAACTCGTTCATTCGCCAGGACGCGAATGCCTGCTTTAGTAATGGCTTCTATGTAGTGAGTCGGTGAAGTGAACTCCTCGTGATTACCGGTGGAGAAGAAGACGCCGAGCGGCGGCTTGAGCGCCTGGAGCGGCGCGAGCAGTTGATCGAGATCGCCCTTTGTGCCGTCAAAAAGATCGCCGGGAATGAAAACCACGTCGGGGTCGAGTTGCAACGCCAGTGAGACAAGCCGCCGGCAAAAACGGACGCCATTGATCGGTCCCAGATGCAGATCGCTCATTAGAACGGCTCTGCGACCGCGCCAGGACGCGGGCAAATTAGGGATCTGTATCGGTACGCGGTGGGTGCGAATGATGCGGGCATTGATGAGTGAGTAAACTCCGGTGAGCGCCGCAATGATGTAGATGACGGCCGCCAGCGGTGTGCGGAAATCTCCGGGATTCGCAGCCAGATGCGAATACTTGATTGCCAGCCACGCCATCCGGATGATGACCGACCCCCAGAAAAAGAAATTGGCGAAACCGAGCCAGACAGCAGCGGCCCGATAAATGGCCCGCACCACGGGATTTGAAAAGCGAAAGGAGAGCAGCGACGCGACGACGAAGCTAAAGGCCAGAACGAGCACCGCGATGCGCAGATCGGCGGCCGCAGCGGGAGTAATGCCGGGATTGAACGCGATAAAGGTGGAGTAAACGAACCAATGCCCAAGAAAAAGAATGGCCTGGATAACGAAAATGGCAACCACAGGCCAGGCTTTCAAGCGTATCTCCTTCTTTCAATTCTTGCATGTGCCCCGGCAGAGATTTCCGGAGCAAAAGAACCAACGGCACGTGAAACAATCTTTTCATGACCGGTAACGGCGGCAACGCGCTCGGAATCTACGTTTCCATCCCCTTTTGCCGGTCGAAGTGTACCTACTGCAACTTTGCTTCGGGTGTCTACCCGGCTGCGGACCACGAGCGCTATATCAATCGGTTAATCGAAGACGTTACTCATGCACGAATCTGGTCAAAGAGTATGGGCACGGAGTGCCCTCGCAGCGTGGACACGGTTTATCTTGGCGGCGGAACGCCAAGTCTCTTGGCGCCCGATCTGCTGCATCGGCTGTTTCATTCCATCCGAGCACAATTCGATCTGGACGCCGATGCGGAGATCACCATGGAGTGCGCGCCGGGCCAAATCGCGGGGGCGACTTTGGAGGCAATCGTGGCCGTTGGCGTGAACCGCGTGAGCCTTGGCGTGCAGTCCTTTGTTGATTCCGAAGCGCACGCAAGTGGGCGATTGCACAGCCGCCAAATCGTCGAGGATGATTTGCGGCGTTTGCGCGCGGCGGGGATCGCGAGCCTGAATGTAGATTTGATCGCGGGCCTCGCTGGACAGACATTCGCCTCCTGGGAGGAGTCACTTGAGGCGCTTCTCGACTCAGAAGTGCCTCATGCCAGCATCTACATGCTTGAGGTCGATGAAGATTCGCGGCTCGGTCGCGAGATGCTCAAGGGTGGCGTTCGTTATAGAGCGGACTTGGTGCCATCCGATGACGCGATCGCTCGCATGTATGAGCACGCCATCGAGCGGCTTGAAAACGCAGGCCGGATCCAGTACGAAATCTCGAACTTCGCGCGGCCCGGATTCGAATCGAAGCACAATGTGCGCTACTGGCGGCGGCGGCCTTATCTGGGAGTCGGCTTGGACGCATCGTCCATGGCATTGCATGCAGCAGCCTCTTGGAATGATTCAGATGGCCAAGCGGGACTTCCCGATGTGCTTCGCTCCACGACGACGGACGATCTTCAGGAGTACCTTGTCGGTCTGACACCGCCGGAGACGACGCGACTATCCACAGCCCGGCAATTCGAGGAAGCGTGGTTTCTTGGGCTGCGAATGAATGAAGGCGTGGACCTTGCCGCGCTCAGACGGGAATTCGGCTCTGGTGCAGTCGCACCTGCATTGGAAACAGTCGAGCGGCTCGTCCACGACGGCCTGATGATCGACGACGGTGCGCGCGTCCGTCTCACTCCGCGCGGCCGGTTGCTCTCCAACGACGTCTTTCTGGAATTCCTGGAACCAGAGGTCGCCGCGGAAGTCGCAACGGCGACCTATGACGGATAGACCACTCCGGAGTGCCCCGTCCGTTTTCGCCCGCCGCGCCTGGCAGCGGACGGACGCGCTCCGCAACGGCCAAAATGGACGGGCTCGGACGGAACGACGCTACCACGCCAGCAATTCGTCGCCTGAACTTGCAGAAAGAAACTTCACCGGCGATGGCGCGGGTTCCTGTGTGCATCCGAAACACTGGATCGACTCCGGCCCAGCCGCCTTCGCCCATTCGAGAGCCTTCTCAGCCTCGCGCAAGACCACAACCGGTGACCGGCCGCGGCTGTTGGCGATCCCAAAGCACGCGGAAAGTCGAATCGCCTCACCGGCGACGCGGAAAGGCACAGAGAAAACTTCGACGCGTAGACGCTCGGCCAGGATCATCGCGCTTGCCGGACTGCAAGCCGGCAATGCGATCAAAAACTCATCCATCCCCGGCCTTCCGAGCAGGTCATAGCTGCGGAGGAGCGCTCCGGCACGGCTCGCCACCTGGCACAGCAGCTCGTCGCACGTGTCTACACCAAGGCGCGAATTCCAATGGCCGAAGTCGTCGATATCGAAGAGCACCAGGCACAAGGAGCTGTTCATGCGCTGCGCTCGGTCTGTCTCGCGGAAGAGCATGGAGAGCATCGTTTCCCGGTTGTAGACCCCGGTGAGACGGTCGAATTGAGCGTTACGAATGGCAGCCTCGCGCAGACTCTCGAGCTCGAGCGCGAAGCGCTTGTTGCGCAACAGCAGATCGATCCGCAGCTGCCAGTAGGTATATTCTGACGAGCGCAAAATGAGGTCATCGATAACTCCGTCGGCGAGGCGGTCGATCCATTCTTGGGTCACCGTGTCCGTGACCAGCAAAATGGGAGCGCGCGGGCCGTCACCGAGGGCTCTCGCCGCAGCCAGCAACTGGCCAATCGGCATGTCAGGCAGCCTCGCGTCCAGCACCAAGAGTGCAGGCGGATTCCCGCGGACGAGAAATGCAAGCGCCGCCTCCGCCGACAGAACAACTTTGACCTGCGTTCCCGTTGCCTGAAGCATTGGCTCAATCGCCCCAAGAAGGGCGGGATCGGGCGAAGCAAGCAGAAATGCGGGAGATTCGTGCAAGGCCATCCTGGCAATGCTCCTGTTTAGAAGCATCGGCAGACATTAGAAAAGATTTAGAAATGAGCCGAGAATTTCTTGGGCAGCGACAATGACCCTTGGGCGGACTCAGGACCCACAAGTACCGTGTCCGCCCTAGATAAAAACGCAATCCAACTGCGGCAACATCGAGACCGCCATCGGAATTTTCCGCTAGTCCACAAAGTCCACTTGCGGAGCGATCGGGATAATGCCGCGTTCGTGCCCCATCGCCAGCAGCTTGCGGATCGCTTCGCGGCCGTCGGCGCCGTAATCGAGCGTCCGCTCATTCACATACATGCTCACAAACTGGCTGGTCATTGAGGTGTCCAGGTCGCGCGCGAACTGCATGGCATATTCGAGGGCCGGCTCGCGGTGGTCCAGAGCGTACCGGATCGAGTCGCGCAGTGCCTTGGAGAGGATCTTGTGCGCTTTGGTCCCCAGCGAGCGGCGAATAGCGTTGCCGCCCAGCGGCAGCACCAAACCGGTGGTTTCGCGCCACCAGGCTCCGAGATCAACCACCCTGAAAAGACCACTTGTGGAATAGGTGAGCTGACCCTCGTGAATGATGAGCCCGGCTTCATATTTACCGGCAAGAATATCGGGGATAATGCGGTCGAACGGAACCGTGACCGTCTTGATCTCAGGATTCAGGATCTTGAGCGCAAGATAGGCCGTGGTCAACACGCCCGGAACGGCGACCTGAATGCGGCCCAATTCGTTCACGTCTAGCATGCGATTGGAAACCACCATCGGGCCGTAGCCCTCGCCCACGCTGCCGCCGCAGCCCATCAGCGCGTAATTCTGCTGCAAATACGGATACGCAT
>CAZVYV010000052.1:0-12955 GCA_964630985.1 uncultured Occallatibacter sp. | reverse complement strand
GGCCGCGCGCGATGAGCTCCTGAATGTCGATGGGGTCCATGAGCGATTGCTTGGCGAGGAGCATCGCCTTCTCTGCCGTGCCGCCGATGCCGATGCCGAGAATCCCCGGCGGACACCAGCCTGCTCCCATCGTGGGCACTGTCTTGAGCACCCAGTCGACCACCGAGTCATTGGGATTGAGCATGATGAACTTCGATTTGGCCTCGGAGCCTCCGCCCTTGGCAGCGACGGTGACTTCAACCGTCCCACCGCGCACGACTTCGACAAAGACTGCGGCCGGCGTGTTGTCCTTGGTATTGATGCGCTTGCCGGCGGGATCGGCCTGGAGACTCGCGCGGAGCTTGTTGTCGGGATCGAGATAGGCGCGGCGGACGCCGGCGTCGACCATCTGTTGCAAGTCGAGGGGCTCTTCGCCGGGGCCGGCCTCGAAGCGCACATCCATGCCCAGCTTGACGAAGGCGTTGACGATGCCCGTGTCCTGGCAAACGGGGCGATGACCCTCGAAGCACATGCGGCTGTTGATGAGGATCTGCGCCATGGCGTCGCGCGCGGCGGGCGACTGCTCGCGCTCGTAGGCCTGCGCAAGCGCTCGGATGTAATCGACTGGGTGGTAGTAGCTGATGTACTGCAACGCGCCCGCAACGCTCGCAATGAAATCTTCCTGGCGGATGACGGTCATGGAGTCCCTCGTTGAGCCAACTCTCTAGGGTAAAGGAAGAGCCTAGTCGTCTAAACTGACGCGCTTGCAGGCCGCATCGTTCCATCCCACGTTACACATCGTCGTACGAAGGCTCCAGTAGCGGTTGCGAGTGAGCAGGGTGAGCCAGGCACCGGAGCTGGTGTGCTGGTAATGCACGTGGGCGAAAGCGACCCACGCATCGCGGTACTTGAGCCACACGCGCTCGGCCTTTTGAATTCCTTCTGGGCGAATGTCACCGTCGTCCTCGGCGAAATTCTGTTTCGCAGCGAGATCGAGAACGTTCTTGTAGGTCGAATTCAGGTCGGCGTCGGCCTTTTTGTAATCGGATTCGTTTCCTTCGGGCAGGTGGCCACTTTCGAATTCCCTGACGGCGGCGAGAAACTCGTCGCGCTGGTGTTCCTCCACACCGTTCGTGCGAAGATCGCGGATGGTTCCGCCCTGGTAGACCTCGCCCGCTCCATGGGCTTCGATGTAGGCGTCGCTGGCTTTCTCGAGAGCGGCGAACACGTCCTTGTCCGTTTTCGGCCAGTGGCCGGAGAGCGCGTCGAGCTGATCCTGCCATTGTTGCGCGGCGATTTCGTCTTGGTACGCCGCACAGAAGTTCATGTCAAATGTGTTCATGGCGTGGTCGCAGTACACGAACTTCTTCTGCGTCACATGAGACTCGGTGGGAAGCGCATAGATGGCACTCATTCCGTCGTCGCTCAACTCCGACTCGCAAGCAAAGCGAAGAGCCAATGGCTTGTTCTGCTCGACGCCTTCGCCGTTAGCGTACAGCACCGCGAGCATGGCCGAGCCGCCAAAGAGGCTTTCCGCGGTATACCTGGGCTCAATTTCCGCTTCCTGGGCCCGCCGCTCTCGCCATGCGCATTTCCGCGCGGCGTCGTAGTCCACTTTCCGGCCAATACCGGAATAGAAGCGAATCGAATCACAAGCGGGCCAGGCCTTGGGTTTGGCAATCGTCAACGCTTCAGCCGGAAGCGGCGTCACAAGATATTTGTCGCAAGCATCACCCGTCGGAGGGGCGGAATCTCCACCTTGCGCGGCGAGAGGCGCAGTCAGGGCGACACTCAGCAGGACCGTAAAGAGCTTTGCCTTCATGTGAAGCAGCATAACGCCACATGACCGGAGTTGGCAGGCGGGGACTCAGTCGGCGTTGATTGAAGTCTTCGCAAGCATGGATTGGCGTGGGTGGGAAGCGGTTGTTTTGCTGCAAGGAGAAAAGCGCGATGAAGCGGCTGGCGGTTACCGGCTGCTCCATCGCAAAGGAAACAGTTTCTCAAGTACGCGTTGGAAAAGACCTGGCGGCAACCGGGCTGCGGGGCGGGGTCAGAGCGGGCGAGGCGCAACCTCTCGCCATGCGCGTGCGGCGCCGAGGCGAGCCGCGGAGGTCAAGCGGCGGAACTGGCCCGCGAGGCACCGGCAGCGCGGGCGGAAGGCGAAATGCTGAGCTGCTCGCGCAGGCTCCCGGCCAGGTCGGCGACGACTCGAATGCGGTCGGCGACAGGGGCGGGAACCTCTGTGCCCGAGAGCGCCAGTTGAGAGTGCAGGAGCAGACCTGCGACCGTCGACTTAAGCTCGGCTTCAATGGCCACAGCGGCAGCGCGGCGGGCCACAGCCTGCTCGCGCTCGCGGCGATGCAACGCCGAGCGAATCTCGCGGATGAGACGCGCCGCTCCCGACACGGCGAAGTTGATCTGCAGCGGAATGGCAAGGCCAGCCTGCTCGCAGATACGGTCCGCCGCGGCGGGGTCGCACTCGGCCAGGGTCTCGTCGATGACAAGCGCCTGAAACTCGCCCTTTCGCAGGCAGGCGAGGGCTTCGCGGCGGCCTTCGGCCACTTCGACCGCCATGGCCAACTGTTTGGCGACGACATCGGCGCAGTTGCGTGCGCCTTCAATTCCGGTCACTAAGAGGATGCTCATGGTCGTGCTCCCTGTGCGAGCTCGTAGCTGGTAGCTTTTAGCTCCTAGCCTCAGCTCTTAACTCTTGGCTTCTATCTTCTAACTTTTGAAATTAGTTGAGGCTTGCTCACTTGTTGAGCCGAAGTCTGCCGCGAAGGCCCACCAGACGGCAGAAAAGCTAACAGCTAAGGGCTAATGGCTAAAAGCTGTCTTTACTCTTCCTGAAGCGGGTCGGCGATGCCGTATTCCTTGAGCTTGCGGTAGAGAGTCGTCTTGCCGATGCCGAGGAGCTTTGCCGCCTGCAGCTTGTCGCCATTGAGCGTGCGGATGGCGCTTAAGATTGCCTCGCGCTCGAGGTCGGCCAGCGCCTTGACACCGGGCACTGCAACAGCACCAGCCTCTTCAATGTCGCCTGCGTGGCGGGCGTCGAATTTCTGCTGAAGGCCCTGCTGCTGCAACTGCGTGGGCAGATCGCCCAGGTGCAGCACCGGACCCGAGGATAGCGCGGTGGCGCGCTCCAGCGAGTTTTCAAGCTCCCGTACGTTGCCCGGCCAGTCGTGGCGCATCATGGTGCGAAGCGCCTCGTCGGAGAGTGTGAACTTGCGGTTGTGCTCGCGGCTGATGCGGTCAAGAAAGTGCGCGGCGAGCAATGGAATGTCTTCGCGGCGGTCGCGCAAGGAAGGCAGCCGCAGGTTGACGACGTTCAGGCGATAGAAAAGATCCTTGCGGAAGGTTCCCTTCTCGACCATGGCGGCGAGGTCGCGGTTGGTCGCGGCCACGATGCGCGCCTTGATCGGTATGCGATGGGTTGCGCCGACCGGGCGAACCTCTTTTTCCTGGAGAGCGCGCAGAAGCTTGGCCTGCAGGTCGAGCGTGAGCTCACCGATCTCGTCGAGGAAGACGGTGCCGCCCTCGGCCGAGACGAGCAGCCCGTCCTTGGAGCGATTGGCTCCGGTGAAGGCGCCCTTGACGTAGCCGAAGAGCTCGCTTTCGATCAGCGTGGGCACGAGCGATCCGCAGTCGACGGGCAGGAATGGTTTCTGAGAGTTGGGGCCGTAGGCATGAATGGTGCGCGCGACGAGCTCCTTGCCTGTGCCGCTCTCGCCCAGGATCAGGACCGGGTGCGTGCTCTGTGCGACCTTCGAGAGGATGCGATAAATCTTCTCCATCTCCGGTGAGCGGCCGATCATCGAGCCCAGTCCTTCCGACAGGCGCAGGCGCTCCCTCAACTGGCGAGCGGCGGTGTCGGTCATATGCGACTGCGCGGCGCGGTCGAGGACGGTTGAAAGCTCGTCCATGGCGAAGGGCTTGGTGAGGTAGTCGGAGGCTCCGCAGCGCATGGCCTCGACCGCCGCGTTCACTGAGCCGGTGGCCGTCATCGCGATGACCGACGTATCTGGATACAGCAGCTTGACCTCGGAGACCAGCTCCAGGCCGTCATTTGACCCCGTGGGCAGGTTGACCAGCAGAATGTCGGCGATGTGACCGCGCAAAAGGCCGCGCGCCTGGACCAGGTCGCCGGTGCTGTCGACCGCGTATCCAAGGCTCGCGGCGATCTCCGCGCAGGCGGAGCGCACCGCTGCGTCCGCATCCACGACCAGAAGGTGCAGGCGGATCGCCGGCTCGGAAAGTTGCGGAATGAACTCCATCGCTCGTGTGTTGAAGACTGTATCCAGCATTGTATTCGCCTCTTGGGTATTTGGGTAAAAAGTGGACTCGAAGCTTCAGGTATTAAGCTGTCGGCGTTCAATTTGCCTTGCGCAGCGGCAATTCGAGTGCAAAGCGCGCGCCGCCGTGCTCGCGATTGCCCGCCGTGATGCGTCCCCCGGCGCCCTCCACGATGGAGCGAGTGATGGTGAGGCCCAGGCCGCGATGGCTGAGTGTCCAATTGCCGTGCGAACCTTCGCTCATGCCATGCGAGGTGTAGCCGGAGGTGAAGATCGTTTCCAGAGCGTCCAGGGGGATTCCCGGGCCGTTGTCCTCGACAGTGACGAGAAGGCAGGCGGCGGTACCGTGCGCGGGAGGCTCCTCGCGCAAGCCGATGTCGATGCGGCCGCCCGAAGGCATGGCCTCCGTTGCGTTCTTCACCAGGTTCACGAGCACGCGTGTCAGGTCTTCGCCGGTCAGCCGCACCGGGCGTGCGCCGCCCTCGGCGTGAACGGTGAGGGCGATGGTGGGACCGGCCAGAGCGGCCAACAGATTGCGATTGGCCAGGAGCTCGGCGGCCAGGTTCGCAACCGGCACGGCGGGCAGCAGGTCCCAGCGCCGGCTTGCGCCGGCGTGGCCTGGATCGGCGAAGCCCGCGCTGGCGAGGTCGGACGCGCCGCTGCGGAAAGCCGGACTAAAGATCGGGCTTCCGGCGTGCACCGGTTCTTCCTGACCGGCCCGTGACAGCGAGTCGACAGGGTGAGGAGTCGCGGCTACGGGCCGGCTGCTCGCGCCGGCCGCACCCGGCAGGTCGCGCAGAGCATCGATGGCGACAATCTTCTCCACAAGGCGGCGGCTGGCCGCGGCCACCAGCCGCAGCTCGTGCCCGTAATGGATAAAGGGAGTGGCGAGGACGCCCGGCTCCTCCAGCAGATCGCAGTAGAGCCCGAGCGCCGTGACCATGTTGCGCGCATCGTGAGCTACCTCGGGCAGTGTCTCTCCGTGACCGCGCAGCGTGGCCAGAGTCTCGACGACCGTCTCCACCCGCTTGCGGTCGGGGCTGTCCTGCTTCCTCGCCGTGGCGATTCGTTTCCGTCCCGTTGCCCTGAATGTTTCTGTCTGGTGCATGAGAGACTTCCTTTCGTGCCGTCCGGGTCGACTGAGGCGTGATTCTCCGTTCGCGAATCATGGTTCGCGGTTCGCGAATCGTGCCCTCGCCCAGGTTCCCGTTTCTGCGTTTGCAGGTTGACTTTGTCCTGTTTTCTTACACGTGGCGTGCCAAACAGGGACGGGATTTCTAAATGCATGATCATGGAAGGGATAAGGCTTCCGGGCGACCTCATCCGGGGCGGCATTGCTGCGTGCGGGAATTCCAAAATGGAACCGGGCATTTGCTTCAAGCACGGACAAGTCATGCATTATCAGACGTTTATGGGGTGATTCCCCTTCTGGAACTTGACTTCCGTCAATTCCCATCGCGGAACCAGACTTCCCGAGCCCCATGGTGCCAGCGTCGCTCTCGTACAATCCGCTTATGAACGCGACAGGATTGGGAACAGGGAACGCGAAAGAGAACTCTAGCGGGGTCGCGAGCAGCACGCTCTCTCTTCGACCCGGCGGCAGAAGCGCGGACCAGCTTCGCTCGCTCACGCTCACGCCTGGCTATGTGCAGACCGCCGAGGGGTCGGTGCTGGTCTCGCTCGGCAACACTCGTGTGCTGACCAACGCGACCATTGAGCAGGGCGTGCCCGGATGGCTGCGCAATTCGGGGCGCGGCTGGGTCACAGCCGAGTACGCGATGCTTCCCCGGTCGACAGTCACCCGGACGCCGCGCGAGAGTGAACGCGGCAAAATCGGTGGGCGGACGCACGAGATTCAGCGGCTGATCGGGCGGAGCCTGCGATCTGTTGTGGACATGAAGGCGCTCGGCGAGCGCACCATCATCCTCGACTGCGACGTGATCCAGGCCGACGGCGGCACGCGGACGGCAGCCATCACCGGCGCGGCTGTGGCGCTCGGACTGGCACTGAATGCGCTGGTGAAAGCGGGCACTCTCAAGACTTCGCCGCTCAAACAACTGGTGGCCGCGACGTCGGTGGGGATTGTGGGCGGCGAGACTCTGCTCGATCTCTGCTATGAAGAAGACTCCCAGGCCGAGGTGGATATGAATGTGGTGATGACCGCGGATGGAGGCCTGGTGGAGACGCAGGCAACAGCGGAAAAAGGGTCGTTTTCGCGCGCGCAGTTGAATGGGCTGATCGATTTGGCGGAGGCGGGATTGAAGGAGATCTTTGCCGCGCAGAGAATGATCCTTGCTGGCGGCCAGTAGCCGGACGCCCCGGCCTTTCGCAGCAGGCGACGAACATCCAGCTGTGTGCGGCGCGAGAAATTTTTTGCATCGGCCGCACACATCGACGAATCCCGCATGCGTACGATCTGAAGCGGAGTTTTCCACTGAGATCGAATGATGAATTTGCCGCTTAGGCCGGGAGAATCCAAATGCCAACGAAGAATGCTTCTGCACCGCTGGATCACGACGCCGCGTTGCGCCAACATATGCTTGAACTCATCAACGGCGGCCATGCGCACGCGGACTTCGACACCGCCGTCCGCGGTTTGACGCCAGCCCTCCGTGGCAAGCGGCCCAGGGGTGCTGAGCACTCGCCGTGGGAGCTCCTGGAGCACCTGCGCATCGCGCAATCGGACATTCTCGAGTTTTCACGCGATGCCGGCCACCAGTCTCCGGACTGGCCCAGCGGCTACTGGCCCAAAACGCCTGCGCCGCCCGATGCCAAGGCCTGGGACAAAAGCGCGCGTGCCTTTCGCCGCGACCTGAAGGCGATGTGCGATCTGGTCCAAAACCCATCGACTGATCTGTACGCGCTCATCCCGCACGGAAGCGGGCAAACCATCCTGCGCGAGGCGCTGCTCGTGGCCGACCACAATGCCTATCACCTTGGACAACTGGTGCTGGTCAGGCGCCTGCTTGGAGCGTGGAAGGAATAACGGAAAGAGCGGAGACCGGGGAGCGGGGAATCGTGCTGTCCAAGGTCGAGTCTCGCGTGCACCGTTTTCGTGATTCACATCTTCACTGATTCACCTTTTTACTTTTCTATCGATCACTGACGCCTGAAACCTGCCGCCTCAAACCTTGTATTCTCAACCCATGCCCCGCTTCCCTGCCGGCCAAACGCTGCTCATCGACGCCGACGATACGCTTTGGGAAAATAACATCTACTTCGAACGCGCCATCGCCGCCTTCATCAGCTTCCTTGATCACCACGAGTACTCGCCCGTCGAGGTCCGGCAGACCCTCAATGCCGTCGAGCGCGAAACCATCCTCGCCCACGGCTACGGCCTTACCAGCTTCACTCGTTCGCTGGTCGATTGCTTCGAGCGCCTCAGCCCCGCACCGGTCACCGAGGAAAAGCGCGAGCGGATTCGCGGATTCGCGCGGTCGATCGCCGAGCAAGAGATCGAATTGCTGCCCGGCGTCGCCGAGGCCCTCGCCGATCTTTCTGGGCGCCACCATCTCATCCTGATGACCAAGGGCGACCGCGCCGAGCAGGCCGATAAGCTGGCGCGCTCCGGGCTCGCGACTTACTTTGCCGCCGTAGAAATCCCGGCCGAGAAGGATCCGGCAGCTTATCGCGACGTAGTCCTCCGCCAAAACATTGAGGCGCGGAGCGCTTGGATGATCGGCAACAGCCCGAAAAGCGACATCAACCCCGCGCTCGCCGCCGGACTGCACGCGGTGTTTCTTTTTCACCCCGACACCTGGATTCTCGAACACGCAGCCGTCGACAAAGCGCCCGAAGGCCAGCATCTCATCGAGCTCGACGCATTCGCAAAACTCCGCGATATCTTCTAGCTCATCTCAATCGACAATTCTGGTCCATCGAATGTCTTGACGACCACAACCGTCGTGAATATCATCGGCTAATCCTTTTTCGGGCTCCCGCACACCATAATCACCGGTTTCTTCCATCACCTTCAAACGGAGTTTTTCGATGTCGACTCGATGCGCTCTTGTCTGCCTTAGCCTGCTTGCGTCTTCCGCGCTTCTCCCGGCCCAAACAGCGCCTACGGCCTACATCATCACCCAGTCGCTCGGCGGAACCGGCGGCACTTCCATCACGTACCGCAGCGGCTCCAAAGTGCTCATCGACTTCACCCAGGCGGCATCGTCTGGCACCCCCGCCTCGCGGTCCTTCACCCTTTATGACCTCGCAGCCGGAATCAGCACCACATGGGACCCGACTGCAAGCCCCATTCAGTGCAACGTGGCTCATTTCTCCGGCGACTGGGGCGACCCCTTTGCCATGATGGGTGAAATATCGGACGACATATCCAAAGGAACGCTGAAGGCTTCGGGGACTGGGACTCTGGATGGCATACCGATCCAGATCTATGCGGGCAGCGACCAGGGACAAGACATCAAGGCGTGGCTCGACCAGAAGGACTCGCTCGTGATCCGCGTTCAGGTCGGCGCGCCGAGCACTCCTCCCATGACTTTGGTCGACGTCACAAAAGTCTCGTTCACTACGCCGCCCGCGTCGCTCTTCGCCTTGCCGGCTGCCTGCGCCGGCGTCAAGCCGCCGCCGACACCGTCTGAGCTGATCGCTGCGGAGACCGGAGATGACCCGGCAAACTGGGTCAACGGCAGCTACGGCCCCGGCTCGGCAAGCTCATGCACCATCGTGGTCCACGCTGTCGCCTCCAAAACCATGGCGCCTCTCGACCGCCATTATCAAGCCGCCATCGACACCACCTACGACCAAAACAACCCCACTCCGCCGCATTACATATTTGGCGTGGCCACCGACGGCACAACGACGTTTTCCGGGGGCGGCGTCCACGAGATCACCGATCAGGTCCACAACGGCGTGTTCAATATCGACAATCCGCCCGCCTACTTCATGCTTGGCGTTTACTTTCCCACGCCCAATCGCGGCGGCGACGTCAATCTCGTCTACCGCCAGTGTTTCGGCCCTGTCACGAACCTCTATTTCGTTGCCAAAGATCCCAGCAATCCAGACAATGGCTGGGACTGGCTCTACGCCAAATCCGGCAAGTACGCTGCTACGCCGGCGCAGTAAGAAGCGGCAATTCGGACGCACGAACTCCCGACTCACTGCTCCAGGCAGCGCGGATCTCCTTGTTCCGTGCTCTGGGGGTCCGTGCTCCAGGGGTCCGGGCTCCGGGCAGGCTCGTGAGAAAATAAGAGAGCCGAAGTCTTTTTGAGAAGCTGCTTGCCAGCGCGTTTCTCGTGAACCACAAATCAACCCGCTCAAATCCGGCCCACCGGCGCGGCAGCCTGAGTGTGGCTTGGCCATAGGAAGCAAAAACAAAGAATGGGAAGCAAGAACAGAGAATGATCAGCGTCAGCAATGTCACGATGCGCTACGGCTCAAAGATCCTCTTTGAAGACGTCAGCACAGCTTTCACCCCCGGCCGCCGTTATGGGCTGACAGGGCCGAACGGCTCCGGAAAATCGACCTTCATGAAGATCCTTTCCGGCGAGCTTGAGCCGCAAAAGGGGACGGTTGTTCGGCCGCGCAAAATCGGCGTTCTGCGCCAGGACCAGTTTGCTTTCGACGCTTATCGCGTCATCGATACCGTCATCATGGGCAACAAGCCACTCTGGGCAGCGCTCGAGGAGCGCGACCGCATCTACGCCAAGCCTGAAATGTCCAACGAAGATGGCATGCGCCTGGGCGAGCTCGAAGGCACCATCGGCGACGAGGACGGTTACACCGCCGAAAGCGATGCAGCCGTGCTGCTCGACGGCCTCGACATTCCCGAGCCGCTCCATGACCGCAAGATGGGCGAGTTGCAGGGCGGGCAAAAAGTCCGCGTGCTGCTTGCGCAGGCTCTTTTCGGCAAGCCGCCGGCGCTGCTGCTCGACGAGCCCACCAACTACCTCGATCTCGACTCCATCCACTGGCTCCAGGACTTTCTGTTGAGCTATGACGGCACGATGATCGCCATCTCGCACGACCGTCACTTTCTCAACTCCGTCACCACGCACACTGCCGACATCGATTACCAGACCATCATCACCTACACCGGCGGCTACGACGACATGGTGATGGCCAAAACGCAGATTCGCTCCACGCTCGAGTCGCAAATCGCGCAGCGCGAGAAGAAGATCGCGCAGCTCAACGAGTTCATCGCGCGCTTCGCCGCCGGCACGCGCTCCTCGCAGGTCACCAGCCGGCGCAAGGAGGTCGAGCGCCTGCAAACCAACGAGCTGGCTCGCTCTAACATTCAGCGGCCCTACATCAAGTTCGACCAGGTCCGGCCCAGCGGCAAGCACGTTCTTGAGCTCAAGCATCTGTCGAAGTTTTACGGCGATCTGAAAGTCATTGATGGATTTACAGCCAATCTCCTACGCGGTGAGAGAATCTGCCTGATGGGCCGCAACGGCGCGGGAAAAACGACCATGCTCAAGAGCCTGCTGGCCAACTATCCCGGCCTCGCCGAGCCCGGCTTCGCGCTCGATTCCGGCTCCGTCTTCTGGGGCCACGAGGCGCAGGTCGGTTACTTTCCGCAGGACGTTGGCGCGACGATCGAGCACGGAATGACCGTCACCGACTGGCTGCACCAGTGGAACCCTGCCGCGCACGTCGAAGACATTCGCGGCATTCTCGGCCAGATGCTCTTCTCCGGCGAAGAAGGCTCGAAGCCAACCAAAGCGCTCTCAGGCGGCGAACAGGCGCGGCTGGCGTTTTGCAAATTGATCCTGACCAAACCGAACATCCTCATCTTCGACGAGCCCACCAACCACCTCGACCTCGAAGCCATCAACGCGCTCAACATTGCGCTGCAGCGCTACGAGGGCACGGTCCTACTGGTCACGCACGATCACGACCTGATCGACGAAGTGGCCACGCGCCTCTGGATCTTCCACGACGGCGGCATTGAAGATTTCCAGGGTCCGTACGAGGAGTGGAAGGGCAAACACAACTGAACGAGAGGATCTGCTGATCGCAAGCCGTCCTCAGGATTTTCTGTCCCACTCGCATGCTTCTTGATTCCGAAACGCCCGGAATGAGCGGTCCGCGCTACAACTTCAGCGCTTCGCTACGGTCCTGGATTGGGCTTGTTTGGATCGCTGGTCTCATCAGTGCGTCGACGTTTGTCCTCTTGTTGTGTCCATGCGACCGTCCGGCTGGAAGCTTTTATTCCATCTTTCTGGCTTCGCTCTCTGGCTTTTTCGCGTTAGCAGCGGCAGGCGTACTCTATGTTCGCTTGCGAAAAGACAAAGCCGCGACGGCGTTCATCAGTGCATTCGAGGCCGTCGCGATTGCCGCAATCGCGGTTTACGCGGAGCTGCGAGTTGCTCTCTACGTGATCCAATGGCTCGCCCTGCACCGGCATTGAGAACTTCCGGTCGGCCTCGGGAAAATGCAAGCAAAACGAATCCCGGCCAACTCGATACTCGCCGCGAGCGTCCATTAGCATAAGAACACATGGCAAGGCTGGGCGCATTCTGTTTTCCGGGGACTGGACACCTGAATCCCCTCACCGCGTTGGCGCGTCGCCTCCAGCAGCGCGGACACACCGTCATTATCTTTGGAATCGCAGATGTCGAGTCGCGCGTCAGAGCTGCGGGAATCGATTTCTGTCTAATCGGCCGGAGCGATTATCCCCTCGGCACGCTTCAAACACTGGACCAGCAATTGGGCGAAATGACCGGCGTCGCGGCCCTACGATTCACCATGAAGAGAGTGTGCGACACTGCGCGCATGGTGCTTCGCGACGGGCTCGAAGCGGTTCGCAACGCCCACCTTGACGCTTTGTTGGTCGATGAGACAGATATGGCCAACAACATTGCGGAACGTCTCGGTCTGCCCTTCATTTCGCTTGCCCTCATTCCGCCCCTGGTCAACGACAATCGCTATCCGCCGTTTTACTTCGGCTGGTCGGGCAGCCAGCGCTGGTGGTCCCGATTGCGCAATGAGATTGCCATCCGTGTGCTTACGCGCGTGGCCAGGCCCATCTTTACCGCGGTCAATGAATATCGCGTGGCCTGGGGACTGCATGTGGGCCGTGAACCCGGTGAAGGGCTCTCAAAGCTCGCGCAGATCACTCAAGTGCCGCGCGCACTTGAATTTGATATCGACCCGCTGCCTCCCAACCTCTATTACACCGGCCCGTTTGTCGACGCCGCGCAGCGGACACCCATCGATTTTCCATGGGAGCGGCTCGACGGACGGCCGCTCATTTTCGCGTCACTAGGAACGCTGCAAAATCAATCATGCGAGAAATTTCGCGTGATTGCCGACGCCTGTGCGGGTCTCAATGTCCAGCTCGTCATGTCTCTCGGCGGCGGACTCGACCGGGGACAGCTTGGAATCCTCCCCGGCGATCCGCTGGTCGTGAACTACGCTCCGCAGTTGGAACTCGTCAAGCGTGCGGCGTTGGTCATCACGCACGCAGGGCTCAACACGGTCCTCGAGTCGCTGTCTGAAGGTGTACCGATGGTGTGCATCCCACTGGGCAATGACCAGCCGGGCGTTGCGGCGCGCGTCAAAGCGCACGGAGCAGGGGTGGTTGTGCCGCCACGCCGAGTGAATGCGAAGCGCCTGCGCTCCGCCGTGCGAGCCGTGCTCGAAAACGATTCATATCGGCTCGCCGCCCGCAAAATCCAGGCCGCAATCGCCGAGATAGACGGCCTCGACCGCGCCGCGGACATCGT
>CAZVYV010000051.1:0-13285 GCA_964630985.1 uncultured Occallatibacter sp. | reverse complement strand
TTCTCGATCTCCTCAAGGAGCAGGAACTCCAGGACGTCGTCACCACCGCCGCGCCGAGTTCCTCGGCTGGCATCGAGCCGCTCAAGCTTTCGCCCGCGCAGCGGGATGCTGACGACGCGCTGCCCGACTTGGAGAATAAAGCCCGCGTCATCGAAGAAGCGAGCCTCGCCTATGCGCAGCTTCAGGCCAAGCAGTCGCGCACAGCGGACGATGAGGCTCAACTCAAGACGCTCAGCGCAACCATGCAACAGCAAGGGAGCGACATTCAGTCTGTGCTGACCAACAAGATCTTTCCCGAGCTCGACGCCCAATCTGCGCCCGGCCAGGCTTCCACTGACACATCAAAGAGCTTCCTTCAGGATTCACTCTCCAAACTCGGCCCGCGAGTGATAGGCATTCGCTTGCTCCTTGGCGACGATCACGCTTATGCAATCGTCGTGACTGCCAACGCTCGCAAAGTGATCGTGCTGACTGCTTCTCCGACCGACATCCGTGCCAAAGCACTCGAAGCGCTCAAAGCGGTCGGCTCGCCATCGTCCGATCCTCGCCCGCAGCTGAATCAGCTTTACTCGATGGTCGTCGCGCCAATCGAAAGCCAGCTCAGGCCGCTCGAATCCGCTCCCGGACCGAAAGGCAGCGCGAAAGGCAGCGTCCCCACCCTCCTCTGGTCGCTCGACGATGCTTTGCGCTACGTCCCTATCGGCGCGCTGTACGACGGCAACCATTACATGGTTGAGCGATTCCATAACGTGCTCTTCACGCCGGAGAGCTACGGCCACATGACCGATTCACCGCTGCAGAGCGCAACGCCCCCCAGCGCGCTCGCCATGGGTCTGTCGAAAAGCTATAACGGCCTCCCTGCCCTTCCCGGCGTAATTCCAGAGCTCGACTCCATCGTCCACGATCCCTCCGATCCCGCGTCGCACGGCCCCATGCAGGGCAAGCTGCTGCCCGACGAGCAGTTCACGCTGGCGAATCTCAAATCGGCGCTGACGTCCGGCGACAATTTCTCCGTCGTTCACATCGCCAGCCATTTTGTTCTCATCGCCGGCAGCGGCGACGAGCCGTTTCTCATGATGGGCGGTGACAACACCGGCGATCCCAGCGGATTCGAGTGGAATCTCTCTGCGATGGAGAACTCCGCCGTCGCCTTTCACGGCACGCGCCTGCTCACCCTCTCGGCCTGCAGCACTGCCAAGGATTACAAATCTCGGAACGGGCTCGAGATGGATTCGCTCGGAATGATCGCTCAGCAGAAAGACGCCGAAGCCGTGCTCGCCACGCTCTGGGACGTGAACGATCTAAGCACCAGCCACATCATGAGCGACTTCTATGATCGTTGGGTCAAGAATCCAACCGACGGAAAAGCTGAAGCGCTTCGCCAAGCCCAGCTCGCCTTCATCCACGGCGGGGGAGCCGTTCCCGGCGGCGGCACTGGCCGAGGTTTTGAAACCGAGGACCAGTCATCCTCGCCCAGCAGTCTCGGCTACGCCCATCCATATTACTGGGCGCCGTTCGTCCTGATTGGCAATTACCAGTAGTCGCCCGCTAAGACCCGCGAGTCCATTTCAGGGCTTACGCCAGCAGCCGTTTCGCCACGTTGACATACAATTCCACCGCCTCCAACAGCTCCTTCTTCGCCAGCTTCTCGAACGGCGTGTGCGCCACGTGAATGCTGCCGGGCCCCAGTAGCAGCGGCTCGCCCCAGTTGCTCAGCTGCGGAATGTCCGTTGTAAACTTCGCCACCATCGTCGGCAAACCCTCCGGCGCGCGCAGCCGTACAAACGGAATCTCCAGCGTGAAGTCCACTTCCGCCAGTCCCTTCGCCGCTTCCAGCAGAGCAGCCTTTACCGGCGTCGAGTCGCCCACCAGCCGTACCAGCACCTGAGCTTCAGCCTTGTCCGCGATCACATTCGGTGCGTGGCCACCATGGATCTGCCCAATGTTCAGCGTGCTCGGGCCAATGCCGTCCGCCACCGGCAGCTCCAGTCTGAGCAGTTTCTCCATCACCTGCACCAGCTTGTGTACCGCGCTATCGCCCAGTTCCGGATACGCCGAGTGCGCCATCTTACCCGTCGCGCGAAACACCACGCGCAGAGCCCCTTTTGAAGCCAGCGCCACGCGGTTATCTGTTGGCTCGCCATTGATCAAATAACGGCTACCCTTCGGCTTCAGATTCGCCGCCTTCGCCCCAGCCGAGTCGCGTTCTTCGCCGGACACAAATAACAATCCAATCCGACAGCCCGCCGCGCGCAGCGCCTCCGCAGCCGCAACCTGCGCGGCAATAATTCCCTTTGCGTCCGAAACCCCGCGGCCGTGCATAAATTCGGCGTCTTCGCTGTACGGAATGTAAGGCGGCACGGTGTCCATATGCGTCGAAAAAACCAGATCCGGCGTCTCGCCTGCTCGGCCCCCGTATACGTTCCAGCGCGGTCCCGGATTCGTGCTGTCAGCCGGCTGCGCCACCGGGGTCTTCTCCACTTCCCATCCGCGCCCAGCGAGAAATCCTGCAAGAAAATCGCCAACCGCGCCCTCGTGGTAGGTCGTCGATTCGATCTCGCATAACTGGCGCGTCAGCCCAATCGGGTCAAAAGGAAGCAATTTGGTAGGATCGTCCATATTGTTGCCAGAATACCGTAGAGGCCACGTTGGGCCGTCACCCGTTTCGGCGTAAAATCAGTATTGAAATGATTTCTGCCCTGTTATTTACCCGCTGTAGAACACATCTCGCCGGAGCCGCGCTTAAGGACAAGGAGCTGTTGCCATGACCCCGGTCAGCGATGCTGCCCTCGAGGGTATGCACGCCACAGCCACTGGCATTTTCACCGGTGCCCTGAAGGCGAGCGACATCGCTTCCGCCTTTGATCGCCGCCTGCGCTTCGAAGGACACAGGCTTAATCGCCTCATGCCTGACGGCAGCGGCCCTGCTTCCATCGATCTCTCCGCGTACAAACGCATCTTTGTCATCGCCATCGGCAAGGCTGCCGGGCCCATGCTCCAGATCCTGCTCGAGCGCATGAAGCGCCGCAAAGGCCTGCGCGGCATCTGTTGTACCAACCAGCCGCCCACTGCGCGTAACTGGCGCTTCCGCTATTTTGAAGGCGGTCACCCCGTACCCAACGAAGATTCATTTGCAGCCGCCCGCGCCGCGCTCTCTCTTCTCCGTAAAGCCCGCAAAGACACACTGGTCTTCTTCCTCATTTCTGGCGGCGGCTCGGCCATCTTTGATCTTCCTCTCGATCCCCACATTACCCTTGAAGAAACCACCGCTTTCCACCTGTTACTCCTTGCATCGGGCGCGCCGATCAACGAAGTCAATACCCTTCGCAAGCACTTTTCCGCCGTCAAAGGTGGTCGCCTTGCCGTGGCCGCGCCGGACGCGCTCAAAGTCAGCCTGCTCCTGCCCGATGTCCCGCTTCGCTCGCTCGATGCGCTTTCCTCGGGCCCCAGCACGCCAGACCACTCAACCGTTGCCGAAGTGCGTGAGCTCCTTGCCAAGTACGAACTCGCGTCCAAATTGCCCGCCTCCATCCGTACATTCTTTGAACGCGAAGACCTGCCGGAATCGCCCGGCAACAAAGGCTGGCGCCAGTCGTTGTTACCCAAGCTCCCATGGACCGACTCCTTACGGCCCCGTCGCATCACTTCAGCCGCCAGCATGAGCGGCGAAGATCCAGCCTTCCGCGAATCGGTCTTTGAAATCTTGCTCTCAAGCCACGACCTGGTTGAGAGCGCTCGCACCCTTGCGCGGGAAGCAGGCTACCATGTCGTGGTCGACAATAGTTGCGACGACTGGGACTACGCCGAAGCCGCCCGTTATCTGCTGGAGCGCTTTCACGCATTCCGCGCCCAGCACAGCCGTCTCTGCCTCATTTCCGTGGGCGAAGTCACCGTCACGCTCACGCGCACGCCGGGTGCGGGTGGCCGCAATCAGCAGTTTGCTCTTGCTTGCGCCCTCGATCTCGCAAATCATCCGGGCGAGCGTCTCACCGTCTTTAGCGCCGGCTCTGACGGCATCGACGGCAATACCAGATCCGCTGGCGCCATCGCCGATCCCACCACCGTAGCTCGCGCCCGCGCTTTCGGCTTCGACCCCAATCAGTCTCTCGCGGAATTCAATGCTTGTCCGCTTTTCACTGCAATCGGCGATACCGTCTTCACCGGGCCCACCGGCCACAACCTTCGCGACCTCCGCCTCCTCATCTCTGAAACCGCCTGACTCCATCCGCGATACTCGCGCCGAATTCCCGGTGGAAAATCGAATTATTTTCCCTTTTGCACTCTGCCTTGCTGCATTAGGATTGGTTGGTGCCTCGCAAACCAAAGCGGAAGACCGTCAGCAAACTCCCCGACATTCGTGCGGTTGCAGCCGTAGCCAGGGTCTCCATTGCCACGGTCTCCCGGACCATGAACGGTTCTCCGCTGGTTAGTGAGCGCCTCACAAAACGCGTCTGGCAGGCAATCAAGCAGCTCAACTATCTCCCCAACACCCATGCCCGCACGCTCGTTTCCGGCCGCAGCCGCATTCTCGGCATCATCGTCGAGAACATTTCCAATCCATTCTTCCCCGAACTCATCCAGAACTTCGAAGAGATCGCCGTCGCTCACGGTTATGAGATTCTCGTCAGTTCCACAAACAGCGACCCCGCCGTGCTGGCCGCATGCGCTCGCCGCATGCTTGAGCGCAAAGTCGATGGCGTTGCCGTCATGACCTTCGGCGAAGAAGAGCCTGTGCTCGATCAGCTCACGCACAGGGGCGTGCCCATCGTGCTCGCCGAGTTTAAAGTCGACGATCCCAAAGCCAGCACGATTCTCCTCGATTACTCCACCGGCATTCATCAGGCCATTGGTCATCTCGTCGATCTTGGTCACCACGCCATCGCATTCCTGGCCGGCCCACACAGCCTTCACTCGGCGATTACGCGCGAGAACGACTTTCGCGCCGCCGTTCAATCTTTCGGTTTGCAGCTTCAAAAAAAATGGGTCATTGAATGCGACCACACCCTCAAGGGCGGTGTCACGGGCTTTGAGCAGCTGAGCAAGCTCGCCGCACGCCCCACCGCTGTCGTCTGCTCCAATGACATGACCGCCATCGGGGTTCTGCGCGCGGCCTACATGCAAGGCCTCCGCGTGCCCCACGATCTGTCTGTCGTCGGCCTCGACGATATTGCTTTCGCCGAGTACACGTTGCCACCCCTCACAACCATCCGCCTCTCGCGCACAGATCTCGCCCGTGCCGCCTTCAACGCCCTCTGCAACCAACTCGAAAATGCCGATAACGCGCGGCTGCAGCGCGAATTCCTCGTCTCAACGAGTCTCGTGGTCCGTGATTCCACAGCGGCCCCACCCTCGGCCTAAAGCCCAATTGCTGCTCTCAACGTCCAAGATTGCAATTGAATGACTTGAGGATTGCAATCCCGCGACACTCCGCACGATATGCTGTCCAGAGAGGATGAATGATCAGGCGCCCTGGACGCCATCGAATGACGACAGCTTATCTGAATCGCATCGCCACCGCGCTCCCGCCGCACGACATGCACGGCGCCTTCGTTCCCTTCGCTGAAAGCCTCCTTCCCGAAGGTACCCCACGCAATCTCTATCGCCGTATGGTTCGGCTCTCGGCCATCGATCACCGTTACTCCTTCCTCAAGCCCATAGTCACTGATAAAGGCGTACTACAGGACGAAGACGCGCTCTTCGTGCGTGGCCACTTTCCCTCGACTGCGCAGCGCATGGAGGCGTTTCGGCAATTTGCTCCGCAACTCGCGCGTTGTGCCCTGCTTAAGCTCGCGCTCACCGATTCGGAGCGCCAGGGCATCACCCACGTCATCGTCACCTGCTGCACCGGTCTCTATGCTCCCGGCATCGATTTTGAAGTCATCGATCTGGCCGGTCTTAGTCCATCCGTCGAACGTACTTTCATCGGTTTCATGGGCTGCTATGCAGCCATCAACGCGCTCAAAGCCGCACGCCACTTCGTGCGATCGGAACCCAAGGCTAAAGTCCTGCTCCTCTCGCTCGAGCTTTGCTCACTGCACATGCAGGAGACTCAGGACCTCGAACAACTTCTCGCCTTCACCGTCTTTGCCGATGGCTGCGCCGCCTATCTTGTTAGCGGGGAGCCGTCCGGCTTCGCCATCGACAGCTTTCTCGCCGTCAATCTCGCCGGCACCGATCACCTCATTACTTGGCGCATCGGCGAGCAGGGTTTCGACATGCATCTTTCCGGCCAGGTTCCAGCCAAGTTGCGCAGCGGCCTCGCTGAAGCTGGCACACGCATCACTCAGGGTCGCGATTTCTCCTCGATCGATCTCTGGGCCATTCATCCAGGCGGCCGCACGATCCTCGACGCCTCGGAACAGGGACTTGCTCTACCCTCCGAAGCTCTAGCCGATTCCCGCAACATCCTCCTCAACTACGGCAACATGTCCTCGGCGTCCGTCATGTTCGTCTTGCAGCGGCTGATGGAGCGCGCCAGTCCCGGACAAGTTGGTTGCGCCATGTCCTTCGGGCCGGGTGTCACCGCCGAAACCATGATGTTCCATGCCGTCTGACGCCATCGACTTCCGTCATCGCGCAGAACTCACGGAACTGATGGATGAGCCCTGCTCGCGAAGCGAGCTCCGCGCATGTCTCCGCGATCTTTCCCGCCTCAATCGCTGGTTCCTCGCCTACCGGCCCACTCTTGATTGGCTCGGCAAGGTCGCTTCATCCAGCCCCGTCCGCCCGCTCCACATCCTCGACGTCGCCTGCGGATACGGCGACAGCCTCCGCCGTATCGAGCGCTGGGCTCACTCAAATAAAATCGCCGTCGATCTCACGGGAATCGATCTCAACCCTGACGCGATCGCCATCGCCGCCGAGGCCTCGCCATCGACAAGCCACGTCCATTGGGTCGCCTCGGACGTTTTTGCCTGGCAGCCTGACAAACCGGTTCACTTCATCGTCAGTTCCCTCTTCACACACCACCTCACCGAGACCAACCTGATTCGCTTTGTGCAATGGATGGAATCGAACGCACTGCTTGGCTGGTTCATCAACGATCTCTCCCGCGCCGCGGTCCCATATCATCTTTTGCGGATCTTCTCCAAACTCGCTGGCCTTAATCGCTTCGTCCAGCACGACGGCCCGGTTTCCATCGCACGCTCCTTTGTCCCGGACGATTGGCGTCGAATATGCGCCGCGGCCGGCCTCGACCCTCGAGCGGTCTCGATTCAGGCCGTTTTTCCCGCGCGCCTCTGCGTCGGCCGGAGCAAAACGCCATGACCGCTTCCACTCGCAATGTGGTCCATCTTGTCATCGGCGGCGGTCCCGCGGGAGCCATGGTCGCCCTCCGGCTTGCCTCCGCGGGCCGCAACGCCGTGCTCCTCGAAAAAGAATCTGGGCCTCACCACAAGGTCTGCGGCGAATTCCTCAGTCGCGAAGCCATCGACTATCTCCACCAGGCCGGAGTCAACCCCCTCGATCTTGGCGCCACGACCATCCGCACACTTCGCCTTTCCGCCGGCGGCAGAACCATCACCGCTCCTCTTCCCTTTCATGCGCTCTCGCTCTCGCGCTGCGTTCTCGACGCAGCTCTGCTTGCGCGCGCCGAAGAAAGCGGCTGTCAAATCCTGCGCGGCACAGCGGTCGAGTCGCTCACTTCCGACGGCAATCATTGGATCGCGTCGCTCAGCAGTGGCGACTCCCTTCGAGCCTCTACTGTTTTCCTGGCCACCGGCAAGCACGACCTTCGCGGCTTCGCCCGCTCACCCGCAAGGCAATCCGATCTCGTCGGCTTCAAAATGTTTTGGAAATTGGCGCCCTCGCAACTCTACGCACTGCGCGACTGCATGGACCTTTATCTCTTCCCCGGCGGCTACGGCGGCTTGTCACTCATCGAAGGCGAAGTCGCCAATCTTTGCCTCGTCGTTCGCCGCGCAACCTTGCGGTCCTCCGGTGGGTGGCCGCAGCTTCTCGATTTCATCCTGCGTCACAGTCACCATCTGAGTAAGCTTCTCGACGGCGCCACGCCGCTCTGGCCGCGCCCCCTCGCCATCTCTCCCATTCCGTATGGATATCTCGTCCATGAGTCGGGCGGCCTTTGGTGCGTTGGCGATCAGGCCGCTGTCATTCCTTCCTTCACGGGCGACGGCATCTCCATCGCGCTGCACTCGGCGGCTCTTGCTTCGCAAATGTTTCTCGCTGGCTCGAGCGCTGCTGATTACAACCGCAAACTCCGCGCCCAACTCACCCGGCCTATGAACCTAGCGACGTCGCTCTCGCGTGCGGCCGTAACCGGCGCCGGGCGCGCAGCGGCGCTCGCCGCGCTCACGCTCGCTCCCAACGCAATGCGCTGGGTCGCTGTGTCCACCCGCATTCCGCAATCGTCGCTCGTTTCAAATGAGTTTTTGTTTCAGGTAACCGGGCCGGCCACCCGCCAGGGCGCTTGACGCACCGTTGGAACTTTACCGTGCTTCAACCGCGTCGGCGTGCTCCAACTGACCCGCTTCGCGCCATGCCGTGATCTCCGCATGCGTTTCATCCGCCGCCACACGCCGGTCCGAATAAATCCTTGGCTGACCGAAGTGCAACCGCGCCGCGAATCCCTTCACGCCAAGCACTTTCCACAAATGGGTCGTGAATCCCTCATCGCCGTACCAGCAAAGCTCGCGCTCCTCCACGCCCCCGTCTATGACGTAACGGATCGCTGCCGCTGTAATTGGCGCGCCGATGGCCGTCGCGGGATCGATGAGCCGCGAGTGAAACCGCAGGACCTGCGCTCCGTCCGTGCTCGTGCCCTCCGGGAAGAGCAGCACCGGAATTGGCAGTTTCAGCCGCGCGGCCATCTGCTCGGCCACCGCGTTGGCGCTCTCTCGACTCGACCGGTCGAGAAAAATCGTACCGCCCGAGCGCGCGGCCCTGCCGAAAAACGGCCAGCTGCCAATCTCCATCTTGGCTACAAAAAAGCACGGCATGGCCGCGCTGATAATAATGATGTCGAGATAGCTCAGGTGATTCGACACAACCAGTCCGCACGTCGGCGGCTGGCCCTCCACCTGAGTTCTGATGTCGAGTACTTTCAGAATCGCCCGCGCCGATCCTTGCAGCCAAAACGCGCGGCGCTCCAGCGTCATCGGCCCGCGCAAACGATCGAGCCAATACCGAACAATACACATCGCAAGAGCGAATGCCAGCGCCACAGCACGCTGCATACGGCGCAATGTCAAAGCGTGAGCGGGGCGAGGAAGTGGTGGCTCTCGGCCGCTGAAATCTTGATGGTTTGTGTGCAGACTCAGTTCCGGTATCACCACAGCTTCCATCAAATCACAGCCGGAGCAGAACTGCAGCTCTTGCAGTTCCGCTTCGGCCACAGTGTTCCCGGGAACCTTGCCGCCCCGCTCGCTTACCGCCCTCTTCCACTTCGCACAGAGAATCCGCCGCGTGCTGCCATCATCGGCCCTCGCGCCGCGTACCCTCCGCCCACATAGCCGCGTCCGCTGTTTCCATATCCGTACGGCCGCACGGCCGGCACATATCCACGCACATAGGGCCTCGGCCGATATCCGTATTCGTAAATCCCAACCCGCGGCCCGATTGTGACACCGACATAAGGCACCACGCTCGGATAATAAGGAACTACCACCGGCGGTGCGTAAGGCACAGGCGCCGGATACGCCACCGGCGGCGCATAAGCCATTGCCGGTGGTGCAGGCTGGTCTTCCGGCGCCGGCTGCGGAGGTCCATACGACTGCTCGGGTCCCTCATCAGGTGCTTGCGTCGGAGGCGCTGGCTGCGGCGCGTAGGACTGCGGTCCGCGCTGGTAGAGTCCATACGGATCGCGCTGCGGTTCGGGCACCACCGGAACTTCAATATCATCCATCACCCGCAGAGTCAGCGTTGTCTCTGACTTGAGCGTCGGCCTCGGCCCCCGCCTTGGCAGGTTGATCAGATCGATCGGCCACAAAACCGGAATCATCCACAGCACTGTGTCGCGGACGGCGTGGCCGTTGCCCAGAATCCGACCCTGCGAATCAATCTTGTACCCCGGCACGTCCACAACCTTGGCGCTGATCGGAATCACCGTGTCGCCCACGTAGAGCCGGTCAAAGTCCAGTTCCATCCATCCCTTGCCCACAAAGTGACCGGGGTCTTTGTACTCGGCGAACTGTCCGCCCAGGTAACTGTCATAAGGCAGCATAAAGTCGCCGCGCCGGAACTGCACCTTGCATAGCACCGGATCGCCAACAGCCGTTGTCTTCGAAGAGATTTTTCCGTCCCCGGTGGTGCACGAAACCAGCGCGCCCGCCGGAATCATCCGCGAGCCGGCGTCAGCAAACAGCGATGGCGTCATCAGAAGTGAGAACACTACGAACATTGCGCGCTTCATACACTGCCCTCCAAGGCGAAAGTTTCCGGTGCGCCTCCTGAGATACACTCCCGCAGGCGTGAGTTGATGGAAGAACCCCAATTACTCACACGAACCCACGCAGGATTCAAAAGTTTCGCAGGATTTAAGAAATGTTCTTCGAAGGGAGAACCAAACAGGAATCTGAGTCGTCTAATCCAACTCAAATCACGGAGAATCTGCCCCGCTTTCAGCGCACCTTCACGGCTCGACACCTTACCAGGACGCTAGCGTATACCGACTACGCTCCTGTCTCATAGTTCAAGTTCGGGCCGAGCCAGCGTTCCACTTCACCCACACTCATTTCCTTACGCCTTGCGTAGTCTTCCACTTGATCGCGATCGATCTTCCCCAAACCGAAATACCGGCTCGCCGGATGCGCCATGTAAAACCCGCTCACGCTCGATCCCGGCCACATCGCGAACGACTCGGTCAGCTCAATCCCCGCATTCTTCTTCACATCGAGAAGCTGCCACAGCGTTCCCTTTTCCGTGTGATCGGGGCATGCAGGATATCCCGGCGCCGGCCGAATCCCGCGATATTTTTCGTGGATCAACTCGTCGCTGTTCAATTTCTCGCTGCGCCCATAACCCCACTCCTCGCGCACGCGCTTGTGCAGGCACTCCGCAAACGCCTCGGCCAGCCGGTCGGCAATCGCCTCCGCCATGATCGCGTTGTAATCGTCGTGCGCCGCTCTGAACTGATCGCACAACTCCTTCAAGCCAAACCCGCTCGTCACCGCGAACGCGCCAATGGAATCCTTGAGTCCCGTCTCCTTCGGCGCAACAAAGTCCGCGAGGCACCGGCAAGCCTCATTTCCTTCGCGATCCGATTGCTGACGCAGAAAATGAACATACGTCATCACCTTCTCTCGACGCTCATCCGTGTACAGCTCCACATCGTCGCCCGTCGCATTCGCCGCAAAAAATCCGTACACGGCGCGCGCCCTCAGCAGCTTTTCTTTCACAATCCGATCCAGCAGCGCATTGCCTTCGGCAAAAATCTGCCGAGCCTGCTCGCCCTGTCTTTCGTCTTCAAGAATCCGCGGATAGACGCCCTTCAGCTCCCATGTGTGAAAGAACGGGCTCCAATCAATGAATTCCCGCAACGTCGCCAGCGGAAAATCATCCAGTACGCGCACGCCAAAGAAGTCCGGTTTCGCCAAGTCCTCCGCCCGCCACTCAATCGGCGCCCGCCTCGCCCGGGCCGTCTCGAGCGCAACCACCGCCCGCCTTGGCGCCGCGTGTGCCTTGCGCAGCGCGTCATATTCTACCTTGTATTTCGCCACAAACTCTGGCTTGCCCTCTTCGCTCAGCAGGCTAGTCGTCACCGGCACTGCACGGCTCGCATCGAGTACATGTACCACTGGCTGGCTGTAGTGCGGAGCAATCTTCACTGCCGTATGCGCACGGCTCGTCGTCGCGCCACCAATCAGCAGCGGCAGTTTCATCCCCTGCCGCTCCATCTCCCGAGCCACATGCACCATCTCGTCCAGCGACGGCGTAATCAGCCCGCTCAGTCCCACAATGTCCGCCCTTACCTCTCGCGCGCGTTCCAAAATCTTCTCCGCCGGAACCATCACGCCCATGTCGATCACTTCGTAGTTGTTGCACGCGAGCACCACGCCCACAATATTCTTTCCAATGTCGTGAACGTCTCCCTTTACCGTTGCCAGTACGATCTTTCCCTGCACCCTCACCGCCTGGCCCGCGGCCACCAACTCCGCCTTCTCCGCTTCCATAAACGGAGTCAAGTACGCGACCGCCTTCTTCATCACCCGCGCCGACTTCACCACCTGCGGCAGAAACATCTTTCCCGCGCCAAACAAATCTCCCACCACGCCCATGCCGTCCATCAGCGGGCCTTCAATCACCGCCAGCGGCCGTCCCAGCTTCACGCGCGCCTCTTCCGTATCCGCCTCGACGTACGCGTCGATCCCCTTTACCAGCGCGTGGCTCAGCCGCGCCTCCACCGTCCCGTTGCGCCACTCTTCAACTTTTTTCTCGCTCCCCTCGTCGCCCGCGCCCGCCGCTCCCGCCGCCTTCAACTTCTCGCCGAACTCCACCAGCCGTTCCGTCGCATCCGGCCGCCGGTTCAGCAGCACGTCCTCCACCAGTTCCTTGAGCTCCGGCTCAATCTCCTCGTACACCTCCAGCATGCCCGCGTTCACAATGCCCATATCCATGCCGGCGACAATCGCGTGATACAAAAACGCCGCGTGCATCGCCTCGCGCACCTTATTATTGCCGCGAAAGCTGAACGACACGTTCGACACGCCGCCGCTCACCTTCGCGTGCGGCAAATTCTCCTTGATCCATCGCGTCGCCCGGATGAAGTCCATCCCGTAGTTGTTGTGCTCCTCCATCCCCGTCGCCACGGTCAGGATGTTGGGATCGAAGATGATGTCCTCGGGCGGAAAGCACAGCTCGCGCGTCAAAATCCTGTAAGCGCGCTCACAAATCCGCGTCTTGTCCTCGAATCCCGCGGCCTGCCCCTGCTCGTCGAAGGCCATCACCACCGCAGCCGCGCCATACTTCTGCACCTTCGCCGCGTGCTCGCGAAACTTCGCCTCGCCCTCCTTCAGCGAGATTGAGTTCACAATGCCCTTGCCCTGCAGGCACTTTAGTCCGGCTTCAATCACTTCCCACTTTGAGGAGTCGACCATGAACGGAACTTTTGCCACTTCCGGCTCGCTGGCCAGCAACTGCAGGTAGCGCGACATCGCGGCCACACCGTCAATCATTCCCTCGTCCATGCAGATGTCCAGGACATTCGCCCCGTTTTCCACCTGCTGCCTCGCCACGCTGACCGCTTCTTCGTATTTGCCCTCTTTAATCAGCTTTGCGAACTTCGGCGACCCGGCCACATTGGTCCGCTCGCCAATCAGAATGAAGACTC